>JBEGWB010000095.1:0-61776 GCA_041178065.1 Pseudomonadota bacterium
CGTCGCTTGCAGCGCTTGCTGTAGCGCAAAAAATAGTTCTTCGCTAATTCGCGGGAAATGATTTCATGAAGTACGGGAGGATGTTCTTTTGTCCGCGAGTGCTTTGTTGCTTCGGCTCCGCTCGAGCGTCTGATTAATTCGGCATTACCCCGAAACTTCGCGGGCGCTTTGTTGCTTCGGCTCTGCGCGGTCGGGCGTCCGAGTCTGTACGGCCTGTGGGGGGACACTACTGCCGCTGCGCAGTAGCGGGCCCACGCCGCGGGGGCGCCGCGTCACCGCATGCGGAAGGCCGCGAAGCAGCGAGCGGCGGCCAGCTCCGCTGGCATGAAGTGCTGCGCACTTCACCCCGCTCGCCTTCGTCAGGGCGGCCTGCGTTTCGCTTGATCCCCCCACAGGCCGTACAGACTCGGCCACCCTCTTGGGCCGCTACTGTGTGTTCCGCGTGCTCCGCGTGTTCTGCGTGTTCTGCGTGTTCTGCGTGTTCGCGTCTTAGCGTGACTACGTGGTCGCGCTTTTTGAAGGCCAGTCCCAGCGCTTTCCTGATGTGGCACGCGACCGCGGAACACACTGCGGGATCGTCGAAGGCTCGAGCCGGTGCTGCCTGCGGGGGGATCCCAAGCGGATGCCGCCCCGATTCGTGCGAGCCGGGTGAAGTGCGCAGCACTTCATGCCAGCGCAGCTGGCCGCCGCTCACTGGTTCGTGGCCTTCCACATCCAGCGACGCGGCGTCCCGGCGGCGTGAGCCAACTACTGCGCAGCGGCAGTAGTGTCCCCCCGCAGGCAGCACCGGCTCGAGACTTATGCACCAGGCATTCATCACACAACCAAATCCGCTGACTTCCCGGGAAATCGCGGAAATTCACGGGAATGACGAAACGAACCTAAGACGAGTAGGCATCAAGCGGCGGGCAGGAGCAAACCAGGTTGCGGTCGCCGTACACGTTGTCGACGCGGTTAACAGCCGGCCAGTACTTGTGCTCGCGCACCCAGGGTGCGGGAAAGGCTGCAACTTCGCGGCTGTAGGGACGTTCCCAGTTTGCGTCCGTGATATCCGCTAGCGTGTGCGGCGCATGCTTCAGCGGATTGTTCTGCGCATCGATGCGGCCGGTACTGACGTCGTCGATCTCGCGGCGGATGACGAGCATCGCATCGATGAAGCGATCGAGCTCGGGCTTCGCTTCGCTTTCGGTGGGCTCGATCATCAGCGTGCCGGCGACGGGAAATGACATCGTAGGCGCATGGAAGCCAAAATCCATCAGGCGCTTCGCAACGTCTTCTTCGCTGATACCGGTAGCCAGCTTCAGGGGACGCAGGTCGATGATGCATTCGTGCGCGACGCGGCCCTTCGCGCCGGTGTAGAGCACCGCATAGTGCGGTGCGAGGCGCGCGGCGATGTAGTTGGCGTTGAGGATTGCCACCTGCGTCGCCTTCAGCAGGCCACTCGCACCCATCAGCGTGATGTACATCCACGAGATCGGCAGTATCCCCGCGCTGCCCCACGGAGCGGCCGCGACCGCGCCGGAGTCCCGCACTACGGCGTTCGGCGCTACGACATCGTGCCCTGGCAGGAAAGGCGCGAGATGCGCCTTCACGCCGATAGGGCCCATGCCCGGACCGCCACCGCCGTGCGGGATGCAGAACGTCTTGTGCAGGTTGACGTGCGACACGTCGGCGCCAATATCGGCCGGGCGCGACACGCCGACCTGCGCGTTGAGGTTGGCGCCGTCCATGTATACCTGTCCGCCGTGCGCATGGACGATTGCGCAGAGTTCCCTGACGCCTTCTTCGAACACACCGTGGGTCGAGGGATAGGTCAGCATCAGCGCGGCGAGTTCGTTTGCGTGTTGCTGCGCTTTCGCTTCGAGGTCTGCGCTGTCGACGTTACCCTGCGCATCGCAGGCAACGATGACGATCCTCATGCCAAGCAACTGCGCGCTCGCCGGGTTCGTGCCGTGCGCAGAGCTGGGGATCAGGCACACGTTGCGATGTTGTCCGCCGCGACTGTCGAGATAGCCACGGATCGCAAGCAGGCCGGCGTATTCGCCTTGCGCGCCGGAATTGGGCTGCATGCTGACGGCGTCGAAGCCGGTGATCGCTTTCAGCATGTCGGCGAGGCCATCGATCATCGCCTGGTACCCAGGTACCGCGCTCGGCGGTACGAAGGGATGCACTCGTGCGATTTCCGGCCACGTGATCGGCAACATTTCGGCAGTGGCATTCAATTTCATCGTGCAAGAGCCGAGCGGGATCATCGAGCGGTTCAGCGCTATGTCGCGATCTTCCAGCTTCTTCATATAGCGAAGCAGCTCCGTCTCGCTGTGGTAGCTCGTGAAATGCGGATGTTGCAGGAAAGGGGAGGTGCGTAGTTGCGTGGCGTCGAAGGGCGACGCGAGGCGACCTGTCGCGAACTCGGCATCGAGCGCAGCGACGGACAAACTGACAGCGGCTTCGCCCAGCAATACCTGCCAAAGGATTTCGACGTCCTCGGCGGTCGTGCATTCGTCGAGACTTAGACCAAGACTTGTCTCGCTGTCGCGACGCAGATGGATTGCGGCTGCTGCCGCGCGCTCGTGTATGGCAACTGCCTGGGTCTGCGGCACATGAAAAGTCAGTGTATCGAACCAGCGGCGGTTATGGGGCACGAGGCCTCGGCTGGCAAGGCCACGCGCAAGAATATCCGTCAAGCGCTGCACGCGCTGTCCGATCCGCATGAGTCCGGTCGGGCCATGGTACATCGCGTACAGCGCGGCGATGTTCGCCAACAGCACCTGCGCGGTACAAATGTTGCTATTGGCCTTCTCGCGGCGAATATGCTGTTCACGCGTCTGCAGCGCCATGCGCAAGGCCGGCTTGCCGCGAGCATCGACCGATACGCCGATGAGGCGTCCCGGAATGCTGCGCTTGAATGCATCGCGCGTGGCGAAGTAAGCGGCGTGCGGACCACCGTAGCCCATCGGTACGCCGAAACGCTGGGTGGTGCCGATGACCACGTCGGCGCCAAGCTCACCCGGCGGTTTCAGCAAGGTAAGGCTCAACAGGTCCGCGGCGACGACCGCGATGCCCTTGCGCGCATGCACCTGCGCGATAAGCGCAGCGAGATCGCAGAGCTCGCCAGTCCTGTCGGGGTACTGGAACAAAGCGCCGAAGACAACGTGGGCGCCGAGTCGCGCAGGATCATCCACGATGATGTCGAAACCATAACCCTTTGCGCGGGTGCGCAGGACGTCGATTGTCTGGGGAAAGCAATGATGATCGACGAAAAACGCGGTTACATCCTTGTCCTCGCAAACGCGATGCGCCAGTGCCATTGCTTCGGCGGCTGCGGTCGCCTCATCAAGCAGAGAAGCGTTCGCGATTTCCATCGCCGTCAGGTCCATGATCATCTGCTGGAAATTGAGCAGGCATTCAAGACGGCCCTGCGATATTTCCGGTTGATAAGGCGTGTATGCGGTATACCAGCCGGGATTCTCCAGCACGTTGCGCTGGATGACGAGCGGCGTCAGCGTGTCGTAGTAGCCGAGTCCGATGAACGCGCGACCGGGCATGTCATCGGCGAGCAAGCGCTTGAGGCGCTCCAGTGCATCGTGTTCCGCTTCGGGCGGCGGTAGCGCAAGAGACTTATTCAGCGCGATTGCGGCGGGAACGGTGGCGGCGATCAGCTCATCGAGCGACTGATGCCCAAGCTCCGCCAGCATCGCGGCGACCTGCACATCGTCCGGGCCGATGTGGCGGCGGACGAAGGCATCACAGTGTTGCAGACTCTTCAGATCTGCCATCGATTCAGCCGTGCGAAGCAGCGTAGCCGGCAGCATCGAGCAAGGCATCGAGCTCGGAGGGCTTGCTCATCCTGATACGGAACAGCCAGCCGTCCGTGAGTGGTGCAGAGTTCAGTATTTCCGGTTTGTCCTTCAGCGTGTCGTTGACCGCGACGATAGTGCCGCTCACTGGACTGAAGATGTCCGACGCAGCCTTGACTGACTCGACGACCGCCACTTCCTGGCCCGCGCTTACCGTCGCGCCGCTCTTCGGCAACTCGACGAAGACGACATCACCGAGCGCTTCCTGCGCAAATTCACTGATGCCGACCGTGGCAAGCTCGTCGGCATCGACGCGGACCCATTCGTGGGACCTGGCATATTTCAGGGTATTGCTCACGGAAAGCTCCTTACTATTGTGTGCGGCGGCATTACTTGTTGTGTATGCCAGCTCCGGGTGCGGCAAGGGATGGACTTCAGTCGAAGACTTTCTTGCCGAGACGTACGAAGCGCGGTTTGACCAGTCTTACCGGCGTCAATGTACCGCGCAGATCGACCTCGCAGATAGTACTGTGAACCGGCACTCGCGCAAGTGCAACGGAAACATTGAGCGTCGGCGAGAAGCTGCCGCTCGTGATGATACCGTCACCCTTGTCAGTGACGAGCCGCTGTCCTTCGCGCAGTACACCGCGAGTTTCGAGCACGATGCCAGTCAGCTTCGGCAGCTTGCCTTCAGCCTGTTGACGCCTGTGGATTTCGACCGCAGCGCGACCGACGAACACGCGGTACGCCGGTTCCCATGCAATGGTCTGCTCGAGGTTGGCCGCGAGTGGAGACGTGTTTTCATCCATGTCATGGCCGTACAGGTTCATGCCGGCCTCGAGGCGCAGCGTATCGCGCGCGCCAAGTCCAACGGGTTGCACACCGGCGGCGAGCAAGTTGCGCCACAGGTCAGGCGCCTGCGCATCGGGCAGGATCAGCTCGATCCCCTGCTCGCCGGTGTATCCGGTGCGCGCGACAAACCAGTCGCCGAGTTCGGCACAGCGAAACGCGCCAAGCGCGCGCACACGATCAGCATGCGCGGCCGGCAAGAGCGAGCACACTGTGCTGATCGCGGCCGGACCGTGCACCGCCAGAATCCCAAGGCCGCTACGCTCTTGCAAGTTGACGGAAAAATCTTCGCCATGTTGCTTGAGCCAGGCAAGGTCCTTAGCACGCGTAGCGCAATTGACGACAAGGCGATAGCAGCTCTCGAGCCGATAGATGATGAGGTCGTCGACGACGCCGCCGGCCTCGTTCAGCATGATGGTGTACAGCGCCATGCCGGACTGCGTTAGCGTGGCGACGTCGCCGGCCAGCATCCTGCGCAGGAAGACAGCGGCTTCCGGACCGTCGACATCAATGATCGCCATGTGCGATACATCGAACACGCCGGCGTGCTCGCGCACCTTCCTGTGTTCGGCAATTTGCGAACCGTAATGCAAGGGCATGTCCCAGCCAGCGAAATCGACGATCTTCGCGCCGGCGTCGACATGCTGCTGGTAGAGAGCTGTGCGCTGGTTCACGTGGCGCGCCTCGTCATGTACCAATTGGAGTTGCTACTAGCCGGGTCAGAACGTCTGGATCCAGTTCAACTGGATCTGGCCCTTGCTGGTTTCATCGAGCGTTTGGCGCATGTAGCCGAACTGGACGCGGCTCGTATCGCTGACACTGTAGCCGAGCCCCAGCGACGCACGGTTACGATCGAAGTGGTCGACCTGTCGATTACGGCCAATGTCCTGCTCCAGATTGACGAAGACTTCGTTGGCAAGCGCGAGGTACACGGCACCACGACCCATGCTGTCCTGGTTGAAAGGGCGGTTGTAGCCGAGCAGGTAGCGCACGCGCGTGCGCAAGTCCTGGTTGTCCAGGTCGCGCTGCTCAAAACGCACACGATGCGTAACGAAGCCGCGCGTGCCCCAGCGCTGCGGCATCAGCGCTTCCTGGTAGAGCCGCTGTTCTTTCGTAGTTGCGTCGCTCGCACCAAAGGCACCCGACGTAATATGCGCATAACCGAAGGTATATTTGATGGCACTACCTGCGGGCTGCCAGGTGACACCCCCGCGCGCGAGCAATTGCTCCGTGTCGCCGGCGAGGTCCCAGTTGCGATGCTGGAAATCTCCCTGGAAGCCGACCGTGCTGCCATCGCGATTCACCGTCCACTGGTACGTATACCAGCCTCCGAGCTGATCTTCATCGAATTGCGCCAGCGCTGGCTTGCTGGCGGCTACAAAGAACAAAAACAACACTACTGTGAATCGGAACATTACATCTCCATCGTGGGCGGAACTTAGTTATTTAATTGTATCCAGATGGGCCTTGTCAGGTGCGACTAAATTGCCGGGAATCGGCCTTTGGCTGTATGCTGGATTTCATTTATTGCAATCTACGTCACGCGGAATCCAGATGCGTTTGACCAGCTACACCGATTATGCGTTGCGCGTCCTGCTGTTTGCGGGAGCAGCCGGGCAGAGCGTGACCATATCGACCATTTCGGAAACTTTCGGAATTTCGAAGGAGCATCTGCGCAAGGTCGTGCATTCACTGGCGCAGCTCGGGTATCTGACGACGACGCAGGGCCGCAACGGCGGCATCATGCTGGCGAAGCCGGCCGAACAGATCACGATCCGCGAAATTGTTGAACAGTTCGAAACCACAACGATCGTCGAATGTTTCGACGCCGACACGAATACCTGCAACATCGAGGGCATGTGCGGTTTGAAGCATGCGCTGCTCAGGGCCAACAAGAACTTCCTCGAAACGCTGGGCAGCTATCGCCTCAGTGACTTCATCAAGAATCCGAAGCTGATCGCGTTCTCGCGGCAGTGATTTGACCTTTCTCAAACTTTCCACCTTTGTGGCTTGACCTTCTTTGGTGTAATTTAAATAATGCATTAAAAATACATCATTAACCGGTTCCCACCAGAATATTCAGAGGAGCAACCAGAATGGCAAGCGTATTTGAACAGATCGGCGGCGCACCAGCCGTGGACGCCGCAGTGGATATCTTTTATCGCCGCGTATTGGGCGATCCGATCATCAGCCACTTCTTCGATTCGGTCGACATGGATCGCCAGATCGGCAAACAGAAAGCTTTCCTCACAATGGCATTCGGCGGTCCGAACGGTTACACGGGCAAGGACATGCGCAATGCGCACAAGCATATGAAATTGACCGAAGAGCATTTCAATGCAGTCGCCGGCCATCTCGTGGGCACGCTGGAAGAGTTGAACGTGCCGCAGAACCTGATCGACGATGTCATGAAAATCGCAGCCAGCACCCATGACGATGTGCTGAACGTTTGACAATTGCCCGACGGATACAAAGCCATGCCCCAAGTCACGCTGGACGCAACATCGTACACACTCGCCAACAACGAAACGGTGCTCGATGGTCTGCTGCGCCATGGCCAGCACGTTCCCCATGCCTGCAAGGCGGGCGCTTGCCAGGCCTGCCTCGTTAAGGCGGTCAGCGGC
This sequence comes from Pseudomonadota bacterium, assembly GCA_041178065.1. GTDB lineage: Bacteria > Pseudomonadota > Gammaproteobacteria > Pseudomonadales > Pseudohongiellaceae > CAILUG01. The sequence continues at coordinate 7,271 of JBEGWB010000095.1, forward strand.
GTTCCGAGCGACAAGGCCCGCAGGGGCCTGAAGCCCGGCTTGCAGGCGGGCGGTTACGCGCTTGCGTGCCAGTGGGTGCCTGACAGCGATGTCGAAGTGAAGCTGCCCGGGCTCGATGAGGCGGCATCGGCGCTCACCATTGCCAGCCTCGACATGCTCGGTCCCAGCATCATGCGCGTGCGACTGACACCGGCGTCCGGCAGCATCATGTTCCAGAGCCGTCCGGGGCAGTACCTCAACCTGATCAATCCAGCTGGCGTCAGTCGCAGCTATTCGATCGCAAACGATTTCGACACTGATGCCTATGTCGAGTTGCACGTAGCGAACACGCCGCAAGGTCTATTCACGCAGTGGTTATTCAACAGCGCCAGACCCGGGGACCTCGTGCATGCGCGCGGGCCCGCCGGTGATTGCTTCTACGTGAAGGACGACACGCAGGACTACCCGATCGTGCTTGCCGGCACCGGCACGGGGCTCGCGCCATTGCACGGCATCGTCCACGATGCCCTGCGGCAGCGCCACGGCGGTCCGATGACGCTACTGCATGGAGGCAGCGTGCCTGAAAGGCTGTACTACGTGGACGAATTGCATGCGCTCGCGGAAAGTAATGCCGGTTTCCACTACCAGGCGCTGACGCTCGCCTCTCCCGGCAACGACAGCCGCATTCGCCAGGGCGATCTGGCCGAGGCGACGCTTGCCAGTCTCGATCCCGCTCGACTCGCCGATACCAGGGTCTTCCTTTGCGGTGCGCCCGAGTTCGTGCAGGCCTTGCGCAAGAAAATCTTCCTCAAGGGAGTGAAGTCGGCCCATATCTTCTGCGACGCCTTCGTGTCCCGGCCTGTCGCCGCGACCTGATCTGCTTGCGCACGGGCGGCTTCCACTGCCTTTCGCGAGGCTCAGTCCGGCATACTGCCGCGGTGTTCATGCCCAGGACTCCTACTCATGGAAAACCTGATCGAAATACTGATAGTGCGTGGATGGTGCGTGCGCGCTGGTTGCTTGCGCCGATCTACCTCGGCCTCAGCCTGGCGCTGGTTGCGCTGACCATCACCTTCTTCTTCCGCGAAATCTGGCATCTGTTCGTCATCATCTTCAGCACAGGCATGGAAAAAGCCGACGTCGTGCTATCGCTGGTCGACATCTCGCTGGTCGGCGGCCTGCTGGTAATGATCATGCTGAGCGGCTACGAGAATTTCATGTCGCAGCTAAATACCAAGGCCGGGGCCGACAAGCTCAGCTGGCTCGGCACGATGGATGCCTCGTCGCTGAAAATGAAAGTGGCGGCCAGCATCGTCGCGATCTCGTCCATCCACCTGCTGCGCATATTCATGGATATGCGCAACTACGAAACCGAGTACGTCCTGTGGCACGTCGTCATCCACCTGACCTTCGTTGCCTCGGCCTTTGCGATGGGCACGCTCGACCGCATCACCAAGCACTGATTCGCTGCGCTGCGCGCCAGGCTCAGAACACACCGCGCACACTGAAGGTAATTTCCCGGCCCGGACGCGCGTTGCGCAGCTCCAGCCGCTCCAGCAAGCCGCGACTGCGCTGTTCGTCGAACTGCAAGCGTTCGCGGCTGGTTTCCGAACGCAGCGTTTGTTCAATGCTCAGCAGCAGAGTCAGGTTTTCGACCGGCTGCACTTCCACGAATAATTCCACATCGGGATCCTGCTCCCATACTTCGCTGTAGTCGATGTCGTATTGCTCGTAGGGTCCCTGCTGCGATGCCGTCAGGCCGTAAGACAGGTTGTGCCAGGCGGTATCGTGTCGATAGCCAAGCGACCAGGTGTAATCAAAGGTTTCATTGAAGGGCCGCTGCTCACCGGTAAAGGGATCGTCGATTGCGCTGTCGATCCAGCCGAACGCGCCTTCGATGACGGCCGTGCGCAGCCCAAGCGCAGCCAGGCGCAGGCTGCCGTTGAACACCAGCTCCAGCATTCGGCCACTGGCAAGATTGCCCGGCGCCGTCCGCACTTCTTCCCGACCACGCTGATCGCGCACGATCAGCGGGATCGAGCTGATGCGGTCGCGTACGTCGGAATAAAGCGCAGTAAGCGCCATGACACCGAGGTCGTCCGGTAGCTGGCGCTCATACGCAAGTTCGTACTCCCAGGCCTGCTCCGGCACGAGTTCGGGATTGCCGGCGCTGATGACATCGACGCGGTTGTCGTCGTTGGAGAAACTGGACACGAAGTCCGAGAAATCGAGTTGGTCGACACGGCGTTCGATGCGCCCGCGGACCTGCGTTTGCGCAGTCAGGTCGCGGCGTACGACAAGACGCGGCCGCGCATAAAACAGATCGCGCGACCGGCTGACATCGCTGCCCTGCTGGCTCAGTTCCGAGAACTCGAGATCGAGCGAGCCTTCAACCAGCAGCGCGGCGGAGGGCTGCCATGTGTAGGTCGTGAATATCTCCAGGCGCCGCTCCTCGACGGTGGAATCCTGGTTGAACAGCTGGACGTTCTGCAGCGCGCCGTTGACGTTCTCCTGCAACTGTACGCGCTGCTCCACGGAGTTGAGCGCAAATTCGGCACCGCTCTGGATCGAGCGCGTTTCCGTGCGGCCCCACTGCAGCGTGCTGCGGACAATCATTTCGGATTCATCGGCGTTCTCGCTCTGGATCTCGCGCACGAAGGAGCCTGCGCGTGCCGGCGTCACCCGGAACAGGCTGTCCTCGTCGCCGGTGCCGGATGTGTAGACGAACAAGGTCGTGAATACGTTGCCATTCGCAAGCGTGTGTTCGTAGTCGCCGCCGAGTTCCCATTCGTCGCCGACATCCGTGCCAAGCGTGAAGACCTGGTTGTCGAAGGTTTCGCGCAGCGCGGCGAGCAGGAAGCGATCGGAGGCTTCACGCACCGTTTCATCGCCATTGGCATAGCGACCATTGAGGTTCAGCAGGTCGCCGTTGGCAAAGGCATAGGATGTATTCGAGGTCAGCGCGTATTCGTCGCTGCGCTCGCGGTAGGTCTCGATCTGCCGCTCGAACGGCGCGGCGCCCGGGCTGAGAAAAAGATCGGTACGGTCTTCGAGATTCTTGCGTGTACCGGCGTTCGCCGACACCAGGTAATTCAAAGCCCCGACGTCGCCGCTGTACGAAACTTCACCGCCGCCGCCCCAGGAGCTGTCTGAATAGTCTTCGACATTCGCCTGCCAGGAACCAACGCCGGTCACGAGTTCGCCATCGAGCACTATGTTGACGACACGGCCCTGGCTGCGCACGTCGAGTCCCGCAACCGTGCCGCGGATCACTTCGATGCGTACCACCTGCCGCGCCTGGATACGCTCCAGCGCAGAACCGATGTCATTGGACTTTCCAGACAGTCGCTTGCCGTTGATCAGGATCTGCGCGCCGGCGTTACCGAAGCCGCGCTCGTCTTCTCCGTCCTGCTCCAGCACTTCCTGCAACCCGGGAATACGCTCGATCTGGTCGCCTGCCGTGACAACGTTGTACGGCGTGAAATACTCGGGAGCATAGATGATGCGGCTGCCACCATCGGTGATGCTGACGCCCTGACCGGAAGGCAGCGCATCCTGCGCGAACACTCGCGCGCTGGCTGCGCCAAGAAACAAGATGAGGGCGGGACGGGTGAGGCAACGGACGGGAAACATTGTGCGACCTGCGCTACTACATGAAAGTGTGCGCAGAATACGGGCCACTGTCCGCGCCGTCTAGCCAGCGCGAGGCAAACCGCCCAACGCAGCGACAATCGCGGCGTTGGCTTCGGGAAACTCGTAACGGTGCAGTTCATCGATATCGACCCAGGCTATCTGCTGCCCTTCGCTACCATGCGGCTCGCCGCTGAACCGCGTGACCAGCCATACGTCGAGCATGACTTGCTTGTCGCCGTAGTCATGGTCGATGACGAGAAACGGAGAAGAATCGCCCACGATGAGATTGATTTCTTCCAGCAGTTCGCGCGCCAGCGCCTGCTGCACCGTCTCGCCCGGCTCGACCTTGCCACCGGGGAACTCCCACAGACCGCCCTTGTGCTTATCCTTCGGCCGCAGCGCCAGCAGAACCTGGCCTGCCTTGTTGACGATGACGCCTGCGGCGACGTGGACCTGCTTAGGCATGGCAGTAAATGCGTCTCAGGTGCGGTATTCGGCGTTGATCGTCACGTAGTCGTGCGAGAAATCGCAGGTCCACAGCGTTTCGTTCACACGGCCGCGGCCAAGTCTGACCGTGATGACAAACTCGGTTTTGCTCAGCACGCCCTGCCCCGCGGCTTCGGTGTAGGTCGCGGCACGCGCACCGGATTTGACGATGCACACGTCGTCGAGCCAGATCTCGACAGCATCGAGTTGCAAGTGCTGCAAGCCGGCGCGGCCGACCGCGGCTAGAATGCGGCCCCAGTTCGGGTCGGAGGCAAACAGCGCGGTCTTCACCAGCGGCGACTCGCCGACTGCATAACCGACCTGCAGGCATTCCTGCACGCTGGCGCCGCCCTCGACCGTGATCGTGACGAACTTCGTGGCGCCTTCGCCGTCCTTGACGATCGCGGTGGCGAGTTCGACGAACACGGCATTCAGTGCTTCAGTAAATTGTGTTTGCTCGACGCTGCCAAGCGAGGCGATCTGTACGCCGCTCTTGCCGGTGGCGACCAGCATGCAGGAATCATTCGTCGACGTGTCGCCGTCGATCGTGATGCGATTAAAGGACAGGTCGGCGGCGGCTTTGACTGCCTTCTGCGCCGCATCGATACTCATGCCAGCGTCGGTAAAGACATAGCCAAGCATCGTCGCCATGTTCGGCTTGATCATGCCCGCGCCTTTCGAGATGCCGGTGATCGTGACGGTCTTGCCGGCGAGGGTGAGCTGGCGCGAATGGGCCTTTGGCCGCGTATCCGTCGTCATGATGCCGCGGGCGACGGTGTTGAAGCCCTCTTCCTGCAGCACGTCTAGCGCCGCGGGAATTACCGCGGTGATTTTCGCCGCCGGCAGCAACTCGCCGATGACGCCGGTCGAATAGGGCAACACCTCGGCTTCACTGACTCCCGCTGCCTGCGCGAGCGCTGCGCAGCACGCGCGGGCTACCTCCATGCCGGGTTCGCCGGTGCCTGCGTTGGCGTTGCCGGTGTTGATCAGCAAATAGCGAGGCTGCGTGGTCGCGAGGTGTCGCTTGCAGAGCGTGACAGGGGCCGCGCAAAACGCATTCAACGTGAACACGCCTGCGGTGACGGAGCCTGGGGCAAGTTCGAACAGCACCACATCGAGGCGCCCCGCCTTCTTGATGCCGGCGGATACCGCCGCCATGCGCACACCTGCTACCGGATGCAATACGCCGAGTTCACCGCTGCCTACCGCCATGGTTTTATCCTTTACTGAATAGCGCCTTCAGCCCCTGAGTGGATTGCGCTCCGGTCTGAAAAGCGGGCGCGGATTTTCGTTTACCAAAGCCCGCCTAGCAAGTAGGTCTACACCAGACGGCCGTGGCATTCCTTGTACTTCTGGCCCGAACCGCAGGGACAGGGATCGTTCCTGCCGACCTTTGCCGCGCGCGTCACCGGCGCGTTCGGCACTTTCGGTGGCGGGATACCGGCAACCGGCACCGGGATCGGCTCAGGCGCGTGGACCTGGCGGCGCACGACCTTGGCGTCTTCAGCCTGGCGCTGCTTCTCGATGGAATCCGCCGCTTCTTCCTGCCTGATACGCACAAGGCTCAGGAACTTGATGACTTCGAACTGGATGTTGCCCAAAAGGCTCTCGAACAACTGGAAGGCTTCGCGTTTGTATTCCTGCTTCGGATTCTTGCCGCCATAACCGCGCAGGCCGATGCCCTGGCGCAGGCTTTCCATCTGGCCGAGATGTTCCTTCCAGAAGGTATCGAGAATCTGCAGCGTAATCTGCTTTTCGAAGGTGCGCATGTTGGCGCCGATCTGCGCTGCCTTGGTTTCGTAGTCGTCGGTGATCGCCTTGAGCACGCGTTCGCGCAGAGGCTCCTCGAACAGGTTCTTGTCTTCCTCGAGCCACTTGCTGATCGGTAGCTTGACGCCAAACTCGGAAGCCAGAGCGACCTCGAGGCCGGCAATGTCCCATTGATCGTCAATACTGCCCGGCGGGATGTAGCCGTTGATGAACTGGTTGACGACGGATTCGCGCATTGATTTGAGCACGTCCGAAATGTCGTCGATTTCCATCAGTTCATTGCGGCGCTGGTAAATGATCTTGCGCTGCTCGTTGGCAACGTCGTCGTATTCGAGCAACTGCTTGCGCATGTCGAAGTTGCGACCTTCGACCTTGCGCTGCGCTTTCTCGATGGAATTCGTGACCATGCGATGCTCGATCGCCTCACCGTGCTCCATGCCCATACGGCGCATCATGTTGGCGACTTTTTCAGAAGCAAACAGGCGCATCAGGTTGTCTTCGAGGGAGAGGTAGAAGCGCGAATAACCGGGATCGCCCTGACGCCCCGCGCGGCCGCGCAGCTGGTTGTCAATGCGGCGCGATTCGTGCCGCTCTGTACCGATGATGTGCAGGCCGCCTGAGGCCAGCACCTTGTCCTGCCGCTCCTTCCATGCCGCCTTGATCGTAGCGATTTTGTCCGGCGTACGTTGCTCTTCAGGCAAGGCTTCGACCTCGGCCTGCCAGCGACCGCCAAGCACGATGTCGGTGCCGCGACCGGCCATGTTGGTGGCGATCGTGACCGTACCCGGGCGCCCGGCTTCAGCAATGATTTCGGCTTCCTGCGCGTGGTATTTCGCGTTCAGGACATTGTGCTTGATCTTTTCCTTGTTGAGGAACTTCGACAGGATCTCAGAGGTTTCGATACTCGCGGTACCGACCAGCACCGGCGCGCCTTTTTCGCGGAAATCCTTGATGTCTTTCAGGATCGCTTCGAACTTTTCCTGCGTGCTGAGGAACACGAGGTCGTTGTCGTCAATGCGGACCATCGGCTTGTTGGTCGGGATGACGACGACGTCGAGACCATAGATCTGGTGGAACTCGAAGGCCTCGGTGTCGGCGGTGCCGGTCATGCCGGCAAGCTTGTCGTACAGGCGGAAGAAGTTCTGGAACGTGGTGGACGCCAGCGTCTGGCTCTCATTCTGGATCGGTACGCCTTCCTTCGCTTCGATGGCCTGGTGCAGGCCTTCGGACAAGCGGCGCCCCTGCATCGTGCGGCCAGTGTGCTCGTCGATCAGTACGACCTGCTGGTCCTGCACGATGTACTCGACTTCCTTGTGAAACAGGTAATGGGCTTTCAAGGCGGCCTGCAGCTGATGCAGCAGCGTGAGGTTAGTTGTCGCATAGAGCGATTCGCCGGCCTTCAGCAGGCCGCGACTGACGAGTAGCTCTTCGATTTTTTCGTGACCCGGATCGGTCAGTTCGATCTGCCGCATTTTTTCGTCGACGTAGAAGTCGCAATCAGGGCGCTCGAACCCTTCGAGCTGGCGTTCAAGCTGGGATTTCTCGGGCTTTTTGTCGCCCTGCTTCAGCAAGGGAACGAGCGCGTTAATCTCCATGTAGCGCTTCGACGAATTCTGGACCGCGCCGGAAATGATCAGCGGCGTACGCGCCTCGTCGATGAGGATCGAGTCGACTTCGTCGACGATCGCGAAACTGAGATTCCGCTGGAAACGGTCCTGCAGGCGGAAGGCCATGTTGTCGCGCAGGTAGTCGAAACCGAACTCGTTGTTCGTGCCATAGGTAATGTCGGCCTGGTAAGCGGCGCGTTTTTCCTGCGGGTCCTGGTTCGGCACGACGATGCCCACCTTCATGCCGAGGAACTCATACAAGGGGCGCATCCAGTTGGCATCGCGACGTGCAAGGTAGTCGTTGACGGTGACCAGCTGTACGCCTTTTCCGGTCAACGCGTTGAGGTAGGCCGGCAAGGTCGCGACCAGCGTTTTGCCTTCGCCGGTACGCATCTCGGCAATGTTGCCCTGGTGCAGCACCATGCCGCCGATCATCTGCACGTCGAAGTGACGCATGCCCATGACCCTGACGCCGGCTTCACGCACGACGGCGTAGGCTTCAGGCAACAGTTGGTCGAGGGTTTCGCCATTGGCGAGGCGGGCTTTGAACTCGGCGGTTTTGGCCTGCAGGTCGGCATCGCTCAATTGCTTCAGGCCGTCCTCGAAGCTGTTGATCTTACTGACTGTTTTTTCCAGCTTCTTGATTTCACGCTGGTTCTTGCTTCCAAAAATTTTGGCCAAAAAGGACATAGATCAAATCCGGTTCAACTGAGTAATGACAGGTGCGGCAACCCTGGAAATTCAACGAAAACGCAGTGCTCGAATGTGGGGGCGGCAAGCGCCGGCCACAAGGGCAGGAAGGAGGTATGGACTTAGCGGATCGTGCTGTGGATGTAGGCAGCGGGATCGACGACCCGGCCGTTTTTATGGACTTCGAAATGGACGTGTGGACCCGAGGAGCGGCCGGTGGAGCCGGACAGTGCGATGATCTGTCCTTTCTTGACCACATCGCCGACTTTGACGAGGACTTTCTGGTCGTGCGCGTACAGTGTTTCGAAACCATTGCCATGGTCGATCTGGACCATCTTGCCGAAGCCCTGCTTGTGGCCGGCGTAGGTGACGACACCGGCAGCCACGGCAAACACGTCTTCGCCGGCTTTGCCGGTCGAGAAGTCGACACCCTGGTGCAGCGCAAGATTGCCGGTGAAGGGGTCGATGCGACGGCCAAAGGTTGACGACACATAGCCGCGGCTGACGGGGCGGCCGGAAACGGAGAATTCGGACTGGCTTTCGCGTTCGATCATGATCGAGTCGAGCAATTCGAGTTGCTGCTGGCGGTTCTCGATCTGCTCCGCCAGCTTATCCATTTCTTCAACGAAATCAGGCAGCTGGAAGCTTTGCACAGCCTCATCAAGCATGACTTCCGGGCCACCGACTGAAGGTTCCTGGGCAAAGTCGAACTCGCCGTCATCAAGACCCGCGGCATTCGTCAGGCGCTCGCCAAGCGCGTCGAGGCGGATCAGGCGCGCCTGCAGGCTGGCCATGCGGAGGGTCAGGGCTTCGAGCTGGGTCAGGGTTTCCTGCTTCACGCGTTCGAGATCGGCTTTTTGCTCGCGCAGGCCGTCGACCCAGGCCTGGGCCGCTTCATCTTTCTGGAATTCGGAGTCGCGGGATTCGGCGAACTGGAAGCCGTAATAGCCGAGGAAGACAGGGAGGCCGAGCAGGCACAGGCTTAGTCCGAGCCGCATCCAGCCCCGTACGACCAGGGATTTGGATGAACCGTGTTTTTCGTCAACTATTATTATTTTCATGCGATAGCGTTGCCGGTGAGTCCCTTCCAGCGGTATCCGGGACGGGCTTTGAAACAGCCCCTCAGGGAGGGGTCTCAGGCAAAGCTAACAGATAATTGCAAGGCTGCAAACCCGGATTTCGGGGCTGGAAAAACCGCGAAATCAGCGGCTTAAGCCAGTGCCACCGGGCGCATATAGGAGATGGGGGCTTCCGACTCTTCGTCGAAGGTCACGATCTCCCAGCAGTCCTGGCTGGCCAGCAGCTTGCGCAGCAGCGCGTTGTTGAGCGCGTGGCCGGACTTGTGACCGCTGAATTCGCCGATCAAGGTTTTACCGAGCAGGTACAGATCGCCGATGGAGTCGAGGATCTTGTGTTTGACGAACTCGTCTTCGTAACGGAGACCGTCTTCGTTGAGTACGCGATAGTCGCCTACGGCCACCGCGTTATCCATGCTCGCGCCGAGCGCGAGATTGCGATTGCGCAGTTCTTCGAACTCATGCATGAAGCCAAAGGTACGCGCACGGCTGACTTCCTTGACGAACGAGGTGCTCGAGAAGTCGATGCATGCATGCTTGGTGTACTTGCGATGGACGGGATGATCGTAAAGCAGCGTGTAGCCGACCTTGAAGCCGTTGAAAGGTTTCAGGCTGACTTTCTTGTCGTCCTGCGTAACGCTGATTTCCTTGGTGATTCGGATGTATTTCTTCGCGGCATTCTGTTCTTCGATACCAGCGGACTGGATCAGGAACACGAAGGGACCGGCGCTGCCGTCCATGATCGGCACTTCGGGAGCGCTGACGTCGACGTAGGCATTGTCGATACCGAGGCCGGACATTGCGCCCATCAGATGCTCGACGGTGGAGATACGCACGTCACCTTTCATCAAGGTCGAGGACAGTGTGGTTTCCCCGACGTTCTCGGCCAGAGCCGGGATGCTGACGACAGGATTCAGGTCGACGCGGGAGAACACGATGCCGGTATCGACCGGCGCGGGGCGCAGTGTCAGATACACTTTCTTGCCGGTGTGCAGACCGACGCCGGTAGCCCGAATGATGTTCTTCAGTGTGCGCTGTTTGATCATGAGCTGCCGGTTACCTTTGCATGCAATGTAATGCATTAAGAACAGTGAACGCTGCCTGGCCATGCTGGCCGAATTCGGAATTTTGATTCCGGGCTTGGTCCCGTACGAGGCGCGGCATCTTAACAAAGCCGCCCTCCGCTCCCAAGCACAATATTAGCCACTTGCCGCCGGGCGGCGGGGGCACGACGCCGGGCGACAAGTGTTTTTCCAGCATTTACTACTCAATCCGCCTGTTTGCGCAGGAACGCCGGGATGTCGAGGAACTCCAGGTCCGTATCAGAACCTACCGCTCTGGCATACACGCCCTGACTCTGCGGTTCCGGCCGCGAGGCCGCCTGGCGGCGGATCGCTGTCGGTTTGTCGAGCGTACGGTAGTCGTCGCGGCGTCCGGGTTGACGCAGGTGCGTATTGTCGACGACAACCTTGGTTGGCTTTTCAACCAGTTGCACGTTCGAGACGAGGCCGGTCGCAACCACGGTGACGCTGATCTCGTCGCCCATGCTCTCGTCGATTACGGTACCGACGATCACGGTTGCATGCTCGGACGCGAACTCGGCAATGGTGTTGCCGACGTCGGAGTATTCGCCCAGCGTCAGGCTCGAGTTTGCGGTGATGTTTACAAGGATGCCGCGTGCGCCTTCGAGATTGACGTCTTCCAGCAGTGGGCTGCGGATCGCGGCTTCGGCCGCTTCCGTCGCACGATTCTCACCCGTAGCGCGTCCAGTGCCCATCATCGCCATGCCCATTTCGGACATGACGGTTTTGACGTCGGCGAAGTCGACGTTGATCAGGCCTTCGCGCGTGATCAGGTCGGCGATGCCTTTGACGGCGCCGAGCAGTACATCATTCGCCTTGCTGAAGGCATCGAGCAGCGATGCGCCGCTGCCGAGTACTGCCATCAGTTTTTCGTTCGGGATCGTGATCAGCGAGTCGACGTGCTCGGACAGTTCACGAATACCCTGCTCCGCTACCGCCATGCGCTTGCGGCCTTCGAAGCTGAAGGGCTTCGTGACGACCGCAACGGTCAGGATACCCATCTCGCGCGCGATCTCGGCAACGACGGGTGCTGCGCCCGTACCGGTGCCGCCACCCATGCCTGCAGTGATGAACACCATGTCGGCGCCATCGATCACCTCGCGGATGCGCTCACGGTCTTCCATGGCCGCCTGGCGTCCGGTGTCGGGATTTGCGCCCGCACCAAGGCCCTTGGTGACATGGCTGCCGAGTTTCAGCGTTGTCCGCGCTTCGATTTTTTCCAGCGCCTGCGCATCGGTGTTTGCGCAGATGAACTCAACGCCCTCGATGGAGCTCTTGATCATGTGCTTGACGGCATTACCGCCACCGCCGCCCACACCGATCACCTTGATGACCGCGTTTTGCGCCTGGTCTTCCACTATTCCAAAAATGCTCATAGGTGTTGCCCCCTTTAAGTCTGCCCGAAATTGGGTACTGCTCTGTCTACTACCGTTCGTGTCCTGCTTGTTCTTGCACTGCTAGTCGTCCCTGAACAAAAACTTTTTCACCTTGTCCAGAATGTTGACGCCTGGATCTTTCGTCGGCTGCTGGCCGTCGCGTTCAAGCGCTTGCTTCATGCCGTACAGCAGGAGGCCAACGCCTGTGGAATAAGTCGGGTTGCGCACGATGTCGACGAGTCCACTAACGTCGTGCGGCATGCCGATACGCACCGGCATGTGGAAAATTTCTTCGGCGAGCTCGACGACGCCTTCCATTTTGCTGGTGCCGCCCGTCAATACGATGCCGGCCGCAAGCAGATCGGCGTAACCGCTATGACGCAGTTCGGCCTGGATCAGATGGAACAGTTCGTCGTAGCGCGGCTCGACGACGTCCGCCAGCGCCTGGCGCGACAGTTCACGCGGCGCACGTTCGCCAACCCCGGGCACCTTGATCATCTCGTCGGGACTGGCGAGCTGCGACAGCGCGCAGGCGTACTTGATCTTGAGCTCTTCCGCAAAATCCGTGGGCGTGCGCAGCGCCATCGCGATGTCGTTCGTTACCTGGTCACCAGCGATCGGGATGACGCCAGTGTGGCGGATTGCGCCTTCGGTAAAGATGGCGATGTCGGTGGTGCCACCGCCAATATCGATGACGCAGACACCCAGCTCTTTTTCGTCTTCGGTAAGTACCGAGTAACTCGATGCCAGCTGCTCGAGAATGATCTCGTCGACTTCGAGTCCACAACGTTTGATGCACTTCTCGATATTCTGATACGCATTGGTGGCGCAGGTAACCAGGTGCACCTTGGCTTCGAGACGCACACCGGACATGCCGAGTGGCTCCTTGACGCCTTCCTGCGAATCGATGATGAATTCCTGTGGCAGTATGTGCAGGATTTTCTGGTCGGCGGGAATCGCGACTGCCTGCGCGGCATCGATCACGCGCTCGATGTCGGCGGCATACACTTCGCGATCGCGGATAGCAACGATGCCGTGCGAATTCATGCTGCGGATATGACTGCCGGCGATTCCTGCGTATACCGAATGGATACGACAGCCGGCCATTAGCTCCGCTTCTTCTACGGCTCGCTGAATCGACTGCACGGTGGATTCAATGTTGACGACGGTGCCCTTGCGCAAACCGCGCGAGCGATGGCGACCGATGCCAACGATGTTGAGTCCGCCTTCGGCATTGATCTCGCCAACGATGGCGACGACCTTGGAAGTGCCGATATCGAGCCCTACGATCATGTTGCCGTCTGTACTATTAGCCATACTGTTTATGCCCTGCCCCTTCGTTGCTGGTTGCTGCTTTCACAAAGCCACCACTTTTTCACTTTCCGGGTCCGCTATCAGATCCGCGCGCGGCGCCACGGCAATGCCGTTACGGTAACGCAGATCGATCGAACCAATATTTGTAATCTGTTCGCCATAGTCGGACTCGAGGAACACGACCAGCCTGCGCAAACGTTCGAGCACATGGTCGCGCCCGAGGCGCACTTCGGCGCCGTTCGTCAGCGTCATCGTCCACGCACCGCGCTCGTTGAGTACCAGGTCGCGGATGCGCACGCCGAGCGGATACAGTAACTGGTTGAACTGCAGGTATTGCAGCATCACCGCCTGTTCGCCTTGCTCCGGGCCCATCAACCGCGGCAGTTGCAGCTGGTCCATCGCGCTCTGCGGCGAAAAGATCTGGCCCTGCTGGTTCAATAACTGGTTCTCGTTCCAGCGCGCAATCGGCTGCTCTTCTTCGACATGAATCACCAGGCGGTCGGGCCACTCGCGGCGCACGTTGACCTGGCTGATCCACGGCTGCGTTTCGAGTTCCGCCTTCAGCAGGTCGAGGTCGATTGCAACGAGACTCGCCGATACGAAGCGGTTCACTGCATCGGTGATATCGGACTCACTGACGTAATCCAGGACACCGTCGATTTGCACCGTCTCGATTTTCTGGCCATTGACCCGGTGATAAGCCTGCACGACACCATAGCCAGCGAGTGCCGTCAGGCCCAGGCCGAGCACAGCCACCATGACCCGGCCGAGAACTGCGTAGCGAGGTCGATCGGCACGTCGCGGCGTACTCACGCTGGCGCCACGCGCCTTGCTACTTCGGAACGAACCGACCTGGCGGTTGCTCATGGTTGCACCGCCTGCAACCCGCCGCGCCCGAAACTGCTGTCGAGAATCCGCAGCACCAGTTGTTCGAAGCTGTAGCCGGCCGCGGCCGCCGCTTTCGGCACCAGTGAATGACTCGTCATGCCTGGCGTCGTGTTTACTTCCAGCAGCCAGAAACGCCCGTCGGGGCCGCGCATTGCGTCAACGCGGCCCCAGCCGGAGCAGCCGACCGCCTTGTACGCGGCAAGCGCCATGTCCTGCAGGATTTTTGTTTCCGTGTCGGTCAGCGGAGCCGGACAGTGGTAAACGGTTTCGTCGGAAATGTATTTGGCTTCGTAATCGTAAAACGCATTCTGTGATTCCAGTTCGACCACCGGTAATACCTGTTCGCCAAGGACGGCTACGGTGTACTCGCGCCCCTTGATCCAGGTTTCGGCAAGCACTTCCTTATCGTAGGAATATGCCTTACGGAAAGCCGTTTCGATTTGCTCGACAGTCTCCGCGCCACAAGCACCGATACTGGAGCCTTCGTTGACGGGTTTGACGAAGCAGGGACCCAGTTGCTTTAGCACAGCGGCGAAGTCGCTGCCCGGATGCAGCGGGACAAACTCCGGCGTTGCAATGCCGAGGCGCTGCCACACGAGCTTGGTGCGGACCTTGTCCATCGCCAGCGCGGACGCGAGCACACCGCTGCCTGTGTAGGGCAAGCCGAGCCAGTCAAGGGCGCCCTGCAGTTTGCCGTCTTCGCCGTCGCGGCCATGCAGGATAATGAAGACGCGCTCGATCTGTTCCTGCTTCAGTTTCGGCAGCAGCATCCTGTCGGCATCGATACCGACGACGTCCAGGCCACTACTTTGCAGGGCGCGCAGCACCGCGGTGCCACTGAGCAGCGACACTTCGCGTTCGGCCGAGGTGCCGCCCATGATTACAGCGACCTTGCCGTAATCCTTTGGTGTACGCGTGGTATCAGCCATTGCCGAGACCCTCCGCTACCAGTTGCTTGGCGATCATGTTGATGTTGCCGGCGCCCTGGGTGACGAGGATGTCGCCATCATTCAGCACGTCGTCGAGCAGGCGCTTCAGTTCAGCGACGTTCTTCACGTGGATTGGATCGAGCTGGCCGCGCTGGCGGATGCTGCGGCACAGGCTCTTGCTATCGGCGCCGCGAATGGCTTTCTCGCCGGCCGCGTAAACGTCGAGCAGGAACAGGAAGTCGACTTCGGCTAGCACGTCGACGAAGTCGTCGTAGAGATCGTGTGTGCGGCTGTAACGGTGCGGCTGGTAGATCATAACGAGACGCTTTTCCGGCCAGCCGTCGCGGATCGCGCGGATATTGGCGGCCACCTCGGTCGGATGATGGCCGTAATCATCCACCAGCATGACCTTGCCGCGCCGGCAACTGAGGTTGCCCTGCACGTCAAAGCGGCGGCCGACACCCTGGAAATTGGCGATGCCTTTCCTGATGTCGCTGTCGCTCAGGCCTTCATCAGTCGCAACGACGACGGCGGCAGTGGCGTTCAGCACATTGTGCTGGCCGGGCATGTTCAGCGTCAGCGACAGCGGCATCTCATGGCCGGGGCGCATCACGTCGAAGGTCGTGACCATGCGGCTCAACGTGATGTTCGTTATGCGGAAGTCGGCCTGGTCGCTGAAGCCGTAGGTGAGTATCGGGCGCGATACGCGCGGCATGATCTCGCGGACGACGGGATCATCGACGCATAGCACGGCGAGACCGTAGAACGGCAGGTTGTGCAGGAAGTCGACGAAGGCTTTCTTCAACTTCTCGAAATCGCCGTCGTAGGTGCCCATGTGGTCATCGTCGATGTTGGTGACGACTGCAACCATGGGCAGCAGGTGCAGGAACGATGCGTCGCTCTCATCGGCCTCGGCAACCATGTAGTGGCTCGCGCCGAGCTTGGCGTTGGTGCCTGCGCTGTTCAGCAGGCCGCCGATGACGAAGGTCGGGTCGAGGTTGCCCTGCGCAAGCAATGAGGTCACGAGACTCGTGGTGGTTGTCTTGCCATGGGTGCCGGCGATGACGATGGAGTGACGATAACGCATCAGCTCGGCGAGCATTTCGGCGCGGCGAATGATGGGAGTGCGGCGTTCGATTGCTGCCGCGATTTCCTTGTTGTCCTTATCGATCGCCGTCGACACGACGACAACGTCGGCCTTCTTCACATTCTCGGCGCGATGGCCGATGAATACCGTGGCGCCGAGTTCCTGCAGGCGGCGGGTGGTCGCCGATTCGTTGATGTCAGACCCACTGATCATATAGCCCTGGTTGAACAGCACTTCGGCAATGCCGCTCATCCCCGCGCCGCCGATGCCGACGAAGTGGATGTTCCGGATGCGGCGCATTTCCGGAATCATGCCCGTGCGCGAGGTGCTCGGTGTCGGATCAACCATTGCAGGCCTCCAGACACAGTGCGGCGGCGCGCGTGCTCGCATCGCGCGTGGCCAGCGTGCGCGCAGCCTGTGCATAGCCAAGCAGGCGACTGCGATCGAGGCTCAACTCGCGCAGGCAAGCGGCGAGGACGCTCGCATCAAGGTCTTGCTGGTAGATGACTTTCGCCGCGCCGGCGCGCTCGAGGATGCGCGCATTTTCCCCCTGATGGTCGTCGGCGCTGTGCGGGTAAGGCACGAGGATCGAGGGCAGCCCAATCGTCGCGATTTCGGCAATGGTGCTGGCGCCGGCGCGGCACAGGATGACGTCGGCCCACACGTAGGCGCTGGCCATGTCGTCGATGAAGGATGACAGCTCGATAGCGTCGCCCAGTGGTAGGCCGACAGACCCATACACCGCGCGCGTTTCGTCGAGGTTGCGTGTGCCACACTGGTGTTTGACCAGCGGCCGTTCATCCGGCGCCAGTGCTGCGAGTGCCTGCGGCAGGATGCGGTTGATCGCGACCGAACCGAGGCTGCCGCCGACGACGAGCAGGCGCAGTTTGCCGCTACGGCCGGGGAAGCGCTCTTCCGGCGGCGCGATCGCGAGGATGCCGGGACGCACGGGGTTGCCGATGACGGTGATCTTGCGCGGATCGCTCAAACGCTGCAGCAAACCATGCGGCGCCTTGCGCGCGAAGGCGCCGGGGAAAGCTTCCATGACCCTGGTGGCGAAGGGGAACAGCATGCGATTGGTCAGCCCCGCAACCGCATTCTGCTCATGGATCAGCAGGCTCTTGCCGAGCAGCCGCGCGGCGACGCCACCAGGGCCAGTCGCGAACCCGCCCATGCCGAGCACGCAGCCCGGCTTGATGCGATGGATCTGCCACAGCGCCTGCAGTATTGCGATGAGGATGACGAACGGCGACAACAGCTTTTTCAACACGCTCTTGCCCCGCAGGCCGGAGATGCTGATGAAGTGCAGCGGGATGCTGGTATTGCCAATGACACGTGCTTCGAGTCCCTGACGCGTGCCGAGCCATTCAACGCGCGTACCGTGCGCCATCAGCTCGCTGGCGATCGTCAACGCAGGGAACACGTGCCCACCGGTGCCACCGGCCATGATCAGTACTTTCGGGCCCATCAGGGAGTTAGTTGCGCTCACAGGGCTTTCGCTCCCGCGCGCGGCTGAACCTGCTGGTGGTGCTCGATGTCGATACGCAGCAACACGGCGAGCATGACCAGACACATGATGAGACTCGACCCGCCGTAGCTGAGAAAGGGCAAGGTCAGCCCTTTCGTTGGCAGCAGGCCGACATTCACCGCCATGTTGATCAGCACCTGGCCGAGGAACAGGAAGGCGATGCCGTAGCCGAGGTAGGCGGCGAACAGGCGATTGCTCAGTTCATTGCGGCGCGCGATCAGCAGCGCGCGGCCAACGAAGCCGAAGAACAGCAGGATCAGCAATAGCACGGCCACCATGCCAAGCTCCTCCGCGATGATCGCGAGCACGAAGTCGGTATGCGCTTCCGGCAGGAAGTACATCTTCTGGATGCTGTTGCCGAGCCCCACGCCCAACCATTCACCGCGTCCAAACGCGATCAGGGCCTGTGCCAGCTGGTAACCGGCGCCGTAGACGACCTCATCGCTGAAGGGATCCTTCATGGCCTGCATGAAGGTCTCCAGACGTGCCATGCGATACGATGAACTGATGATGAGGAACCATGCCGATATACCGGCTGCGATGCCGGCCAGCATGAACTGATACAACTTCACGCCAGCAAGGAACAGCATGCCGAACACGGCGATGGACAGCACGACTACAGCGCCAAAATCCGGCTCCATCAGCAAGAGCAGCACCGGAAGCGCGAGGAAGATCACCGGGTACACGAAGCCCTTCCACGAATGGCGCACGAGCTCGCGATGGCGGCCGAGGAACCATGCCATGAAGACAACGATAAACAGCTTGGCTGGCTCCGATGCCTGCAGGCCCATGAAACCGAGACGGAACCAGCGGTTGCTGCCATTCACTTCGTAACCGATACCGGGAACAAGCACGAGTGTCAGCAGGATGTAGGAGAACATCAGCAAGGCGACACTCGACTTGTACCAGTAACGCATTGGGCACTGCAGCACGGCAATCGCGCAGCACATGCCCATGAAGAGGAAGACGAGCTGGCGCTTGAAGTGATACAGCGCGTCGCCATACTGGCGGCTCGCGATCTCGATGGATGCAGACGTCATCATCACGAGCCCGAAGGCGAGCAGCGTCGCCGCCATGACGAGCAGCCAGGTATCGCCCCAGTAGGGCTTTGCGGCATTCCTGTAAGGCATCGTGAAGGCCATCAATGCAAGGCCCTCACGCTTTCCATGAACACCTGGCCGCGATGTTCGTAGTTGTTGAACATGTCGAAGCTCGCGCAGGCCGGTGACAGCAACACGAGATCGCCTGGCCTGGCCTGCGTGCGCGCCTGATCCACGGCATCCTGCAGCGAGTGTGCGCGGCGTACCGGCACACTACCGCCCAGCGCTGCTTCGATCCTGTCGGCGTCTTCGCCAAACAGGATAGCGAGCGTGCCAAATCGTTTCATGACGGGACCGAGCTCTGCGAAGCTCTGGCCCTTGCCGACGCCGCCGGCGAGCAATACCACTTTCGCCGTGCTGCCGAGTCCGGTGATCGCGGCGACGGTCGCACCAACATTCGTGCCTTTCGAATCGTTGTACCAGGACACCTGGTCGAGCGTTGCGACCCACTGGCAACGATGTGGCAGGCCGGTAAAAGTGCGCAGCGCGGCGAGCATCGGTTCCCACGCGAGTCCCGCCGCGCGCCCGAGCGCCAACGCGGCCAGCGCGTTCGCTATATTGTGCCGGCCAGCGATTCTCAACTCCGCCACGGCAAGCAGCGGCCGGCGGTCGTGCGCGAGATGGGGCTTGCCCGCATGCTCGACGACACTGAAGTCGCGGCTCTCTTCCGGCCCGAGTCCAAAGCTGGTGACATTGATCGTCGGCGGCAGCAGCGGGCGCGTCAGGGCGTCGTCGCGATTGACCACGACATGGCGACAGCTCTGGAAGATGCGGTGCTTCGCGCGGTGATAAGCCTGCATGGAATCGTAGCGATCCATATGGTCGGGGCTCATGTTCAGCACGGTCGCAACCGTAGCGCCGAGGTTGGTCGTGGTTTCCAGCTGGAAGCTGGACAGTTCGAGGACGTACAGCTGATAGGGCGCGTCAGCCAGCAGATCGAGAACCGGCGTGCCGATATTGCCGGCGACAGCGGTGCGCAAGCCTGCTTCCTGCGCCATTGCGCCCACCAGCGTCACGACCGTGCTCTTGCCATTCGAACCGGTGATCGCAACCAGCGGCGCGGGCGCGAGCCGCGCGAATATATCGACGTCACCGGTGACCCTGACGCCTTTCGCTACTGCCTTACGCAGCGCTGGTTCGCGCAGGTCGACACCGGGACTCATCACCAGCGCATGCGCCGCGCACAGCGTATCGGCTTGTAGCGCACCGCACTCGGTGCGGACATCGGGGAATTCGCGCCGGAACTCAGCGATACCCGGCGGTTCCGCGCGCGTGTCGACAGCAATGAAGGGAATGTTCATTCGGCGCAGGTGGCGCGCGCACGACAGCCCGGTCTTACCCAGACCGACGATGACGTGCATGTTTTCTACCTGCGTCTGCATTGGATCGCGCGTTTACCTTAGTTTCAACGTGGCGAGGCCGAGTAGCACAAGGATCACCGTGATGATCCAGAAGCGCACAATGACCCGCGGCTCGGGCCAGCCCTTCAATTCAAAATGATGATGCAGCGGCGCCATGCGGAAGATGCGCTTGCCGGTCAGCTTGAACGAGGCGACCTGCAGGATCACCGACACCGTTTCGATGACAAACACGCCGCCCATGATGATCAGCACGAACTCATGGCGGATCATCACCGCAACGATGCCGAGCGCAGCGCCAAGCGCCAGCGCGCCGACGTCGCCCATGAATATCTGCGCGGGATAGGTGTTGAACCAGAGGAAGCCAAGGCCCGCGCCACCGAGCGCGCCGCAGAAAATGATCAGCTCACCCGTGCCGGCGATGTAGGGAATGTTGAGATACGGCGCGAATTCGGCGTGTCCCGTAAGGTACGCAATGATGCCGAGCGCGCTCGCGACCATCACCGCCGGCATGATCGCAAGGCCATCGAGGCCATCGGTCAGGTTCACGGCGTTGCTGAAACCGACGACGATGAAGTACGCGAACAAGACGTAGAACACGCCCATGTTCAGCGCAATGGTCTTGAAGAAGGGAACGAACAACTGGGTTTCGGCCGGTACCGTGGCGGTCGAGTACAGGAAGAGAACAGCAGCGCCGCCGAACACCGACTGCCAGAAGTACTTCCACTTTGCGGGCAGGCCTTTCGGATTGCGCTCGAACACCTTGCGATAGTCGTCGACCCAGCCGATCGCACCGAACAACGCGGTAACCAGCATTACTGTCCATACGTAACGGTTGGTGAGATCCGACCACAGCAAGCTGCTGACGAGGATGCTGATGAGTATCAATGCGCCGCCCATCGTGGGCGTACCGGCCTTGCTGAGATGGCTCTGCGGACCGTCACTGCGCACGACCTGGCCGATCTGGTGATAGTTCAGCCGGCGAATCATCCACGGGCCGATCAACAGCGACAGCGCAAGTGCGGTCAGGATGCCAAGGACGCCGCGTACAGTTAGATACTGGAACACCGCGAACACGGTGTTGTACTGAACGAGATAATTGGTCAACCACAGCAGCATCGGGTCTTAATCCTCGTGTTCAATCAATTGATGAACGACCCGCTCCATGCCTGCACTTCTGGATCCCTTGACGAGCACGCTGACGCCCGGCGCAAGCAGGGGCAATACGGCATTCGCCAGGTCGTTGCAGTTATTTTTGTGTACGGCCTTGCTGCCGAAAGCGCGCGCGGCCAGCTGGCTCAAGGTACCCGTCGCGAAGAAGTAATCGATGCCCTGCTGCAGCGCGTACTTGCCGAGTTCGACATGCGCGCTTTCCTGTTCACTGCCGAGTTCGCCCATGTCGCCGGCGATGACGATGCGGATGCCGGGCTGCTTGACCAGCACGTCGATTGCGGCGCGGAACGAAGCCGGACTGGCGTTGTAGGTATCGTCGAGCACGACGGCGCCACGCAAACCCTTGCGGATGTTGAGCCGCCCCTTGACGCTGCGCATATCGCCGAGTCCGAGGATGACGTCCCGCGGACCGGCTCCCGCTTCCATTGCGAGCGCAGCGGCAGCCAGAGCGTTGCCGGCGTTGTGGCGACCCGGCAGCGCGAGCTTCACCGTGAAACGGCCTTGCGGCGTGCACAGCCCGAACTCGGAACCGGCAATCCCTTTGTCGCTCCAGGTTTCAATCCTGTAGTCGGCGTCCTGGCGGCCGGCAGCGCTGACCTTGACGCAGCGGATGTCGTCGCGCACAGCGAAGGCCTCGAGAATGTTCGCGTCGTCGACGTTGATGACCGCGGTGCCGCCGGCAACGAGCCCCTGCCAGATCTCGGCCTTCGCACGCGCGACGCCCTGCAGCGAACCAAAACCTTCCAGATGCGTGGGCGCGACGTTGGTGATGTGGGCTATATCCGGCTGCGCAAGGCGCGTTGTGTACGCGATCTCACCGCCGGCATTCGCGCCCATCTCGATCACCGCGTAGTCGTGCCCGGCCGCGATCTGCAGCAGCGTCAGCGGCACGCCGTAGTCGTTGTTGAGATTACCTTTCGTGCTCAGCACCTTGCCGCGACAGCCGAGGATCACGGCGATCATTTCCTTGACGGTGGTCTTGCCCTGGCTGCCGGTCAGTGCGATCACCCGCGCAGTCGAGCGCTTGCGGTTGTGCGCGCCAAGCTGGCCGAGTGCGATGCGGGTATCGTGCACGGTCAGCAGGGGCAGCACCGGGCTGACGAACTCGGACACCACCGCGGCGCACGCGCCCTTCTGCGCGGCGAGCTCGACGAAGTTGTTGCCGTTGAAGGTGGGACCTCTCAACGCAACGAAGAGATCGCCGGGCTGCAAGGTACGCGTGTCGATGCTCACGGAGGTGAATTTGACGTTACCACCGGTGAGCACACCGCCAGTTACCTGCTGCGCCTGCTGTAGGTCTATTCCTTCGATCACATCGATACCAGCTTTGTTGAAGATGACATAGTGATTCACTGTGGCCGTGCCTGCTGGAAGCGCTGCTGCAGATGCAGGCGCGCCTGCTGGACGTCGCTGAAGGGCATCCTGTGGCCTTTAACTTCCTGGTATGCCTCGTGTCCCTTGCCTGCGACGAGCACGACGCCGCCCGCGGGTGCGTCCGCTATCGCAAGTGCCAGCGCTTTTGTACGATCGGCTTCCACGCGTACGCGAGTGTGGTCGCTGAAGCCAGCAAGAATGTCGCGGATGATTGCTGCAGAGTCTTCGTTGCGCGGGTTGTCGTCGGTGACGACTATCGCGTCAGCAAGGCGCTCGGCAATTTCCGCCATCAGTGGACGCTTGCCGCTGTCGCGATCGCCGCCACAGCCGAACACACAGGTGACATGGCCGGGGAAATGTTCGCGCAGCGCGCTCAATGCGCTCTCGAGTCCATCCGGCGTATGCGCGTAATCGACGACCACCGAAAGCGGAAAGCCCTCGACGACTTCCATGCGCCCCGGTACCGGCGCGAGCTCAGCGACGACCTGCATGATGCGCTGCGCATCAAAACCTTTCTTGCCGGCTTCGCAGCCGAGCACGGTTGCGAGCACGGCGAGCAGGTTGCTTGCATTGAACGAACCGAACAGCCGGCTGCGGATGACGCCATCGCCCCATGGCGTGCTGAGGTCGAGCGCGAGCCCCTCGCACGAATAGTCAATGCTGCGCGCGTGCACGGAGGCAACGGGATCACGCAGGCTCCAGGTCCAGGCCTGCACGTACTCGGGCAATGAACGGAGAATTTCGGTGCTGAAGGGGTCGTCGAGATTCACCATTGCGACCTGCAACCGCGCGCCGGTGAACAGCATGCTCTTCGCGGCGCCGTAGGCTTCCATGCTGCCGTGGTAGTCGAGATGATCGCGGGTCAGGTTGGTGAATACCGCGGCGGTAAAGTCATCGACGTCGACGCGTTTCTGCACGAGGCCGTGCGAAGTCACTTCCATGACTACGGTGTCGCCCTGTTGCGCAAAGACCTCGTGGAGAATTTGTTGCAGGCGCACTGCATCGGGCGTCGTCGACGGTCCGGAGCCAGCAAGCTTGAGCTGGCCGTCCGCCATGCCGTATCCCAGTGTACCGATCACGCCGCAACGATGGCCGAGGCGCGTCAACGCATTCGCGATGAGCAGGCTGCAGGTGGTTTTGCCATTGGTGCCAGTGACGCCGATCATGCGCATGTGGCGTGCTGGCTCACCATAGAAACGCGCCGCTACTTGCCCAAGCTTTTGTGGCAAATCGGCGACGGGAATCAGCGGCACTGCGCCTTCAGCACGCACGGCGCGCCACTGCGCATCCGCTTCGACGAGCACGGCGGCAGCGCCGCTTGCGATTGCAGCAGGAATGAAGTCGCGTCCATCCACCGCGTCGCCCTTGCAGGCAAGGAACAGGTCACCGGGACGCACGCGGCGCGAATCGAGTTGCACGCCGCTGAGCGTTCTGTCCATGCCGGGCGGCACCGCGCACTCGCTCTGGAGCAGCGTCGACAGGTTCATCGATGGGACCTCGACGCGTGCAGTCATTGGACCGCCCCGAGGGCGGGACCCGCCAGCGCGACCTGCTCGGCAGGCAGAACAGGCGCATCGGGCGTAACGTTCAGAATGCGCATCGCCCCGGCTGCAATTTCCGCGAATACCGGGGCCGCCACTGTGCCGCCGCCTTCTTTCGCCTGGCTCAACGAAACTACGACGACGACGCGTGGGTCGCTCGCAGGCACGAAGCCGGCGAAGTAAGAGTTGTAGCTCTTGCGCTCGTAACCGCGACCGATGTCGTAGTAGAGCGCCGTGCCGGTCTTGCCCGCTACCTGGTACGACGGAATATTCGCGAGCGTGGCGGTGCCACCCATTTCCACGCTAACGGGTGCAAGCAGCATTTCGTTCACCTTCGCGACGATATCCGCGGCAATGACGCGCTCACCTTCCACCAAGGCATTGACCTTCAGCAATGACAGGGGCTTCTTGATCCCGCCGTTGGCATAAATCAGATACGCGGCGGCCAGCTGTAGAGGCGTGATCTGGAAGCCGTATCCATAAGACATCGTGGCGATTTCTGACTGCGCCCAGCGCGAACGATCGGGCAGCACGCCCGATTCCTCGCCCGGGAAGCCGGTACCGAGGCTCTGGCCGAAACCGACCCGCTGTAGCATCTCAAGCAAAGGACCGGGGCCCAGCGTCAGGCCGATTTTCGTCGCGCCCACGTTGCTCGACTTCGCCATGATGCGCGCCATTGTCGACGGCCCATAGTTAGCAGGATCTTTCACGGAGAGATCCCTGCTGACATAAAAGGTACCGGGCGTTGTGTCTATGATTGTGTCGGTGTCGAACAGGCCGCTTTCGAGCGCAGCGGTCATCGTGAACGTTTTGACCGTAGAGCCCGGCTCCAGCAGCGAGGTCATCGCCCGATTCGGCAAGGCGCCGTCGGTCAGACTCGCGCGATTGTTCGGGTTGTACGACGGCTGGTTGACCACGGCGAGCACCTCGCCGGTCCGCACGTCGATTACGGTGGCGGTGCCGGCGGCAGCGCCGCGCATCGCCACCGCTTCTTTCAGCGCGCGATAGGCGATCGTCTGCAGGCGTGAATCGATGCTCAGCTGCAGGTCGTTACCGGGCTGGGCGACTTTGTTGACCTGTACTTCGCGAATCACGCGGCCAAGCCGATCCTTCAATACCTGCTTCGAACCATTGACGCCGTGTAGCCACTCTTCGTACGCAAGCTCCATGCCTTCCTGACCGACGTCGTCGGCATTCGTCAGCCCGACCAGGTGGACGGCGGCTTCGCCCATCGGGTAAAAGCGCTGGTACTCTTCCTGCGAATAAAGACCCTTGAGGCCGAGGTCGAGCACCGCTTGTGCATCGGCAGGCGGCATGCGGCGCTTGATGTAGAGGAATTCGCGTGACGCACTGTCGGCGATGCGCTGGCTCAATACCGCGGGATCGACGCCAATGGACGCCATGGCGTCCGCCAATGCGGCTCCTTGCTCAGGATGTGCCAGCACTTCCTTCGGGTTGAGCCACAAGGTGAGCACAGGCGTACTGATCGCAAGCGCCTCCCCGTTACGGTCGATGATGTTGCCGCGGGTCGCGATGAGGACGTCGTTGCGTACCGTGCGCGCATCGCCCTCGCGCTGTGCCGCGGCGTTGTTGAGCACTTGCAGATCGACAACCTTCCAGCCGACCAGTGCGCAAAGACCGCCGATCGCGACGAAGACCAGTCCAAGCCTCCAACGCGGCTGATGATTTTGTTGCGCAGCTCTACTCACTTTCGAACACCACCACCTTGTTCATGTCAGGCACTTCCATGCCCAGTTCGGCAATTGCCGTGTCTTCCACCTTGCCTTGCGCCACGAGACTGCTTTGTTCCAGCTGCAACTGGCTCCACTCGACCTGCAGCCGGTTGCGCTGCTTCTCGAGCTCCTGCAAGGAATTCAGCAGATGCCGGCTCGTGAAGGTCGTGTACACCACGCCCAGCGCCGTCAGCGTGACTGCGCCCAGCAGCGCGATGAACACAAGCCAGAACCTGGTGCTGACGCCGGCAGTCGCGGCTGCTGCAAGTGCAACGCCTTCGCTGATCCTGACGATAGGAATACGCGCCAGCATCAGCCGATTTTCTCCGCCACGCGCATAACGGCGCTGCGCGACCGCACATTGCGCTCGCGTTCCAGGTCCGCGGTTTTGAGCGCTTTGGCGACCAGTCGCAGGCGGGGCTTGAGCTGGTCGCTCGTCACCGGCAGGCCACGCGGAAAGTCATCGCCACGGACATGCTTCTGCATGAACTGCTTAACGATACGATCTTCCAGCGAGTGGAAGCTGATGACTGCCATGCGCCCGCCGTTGGCCAACAAATCAAGGATCACCTGCAATGCGTTCTGCAGGTCTTTCAGTTCATCGTTGATGAAGATGCGGATGCCCTGGAACGCGCGCGTAGCGGGATGCTTGTGCCGCTCCCAGGCGGGGTTGGCTTCGGTGATGAGGTCGGCGAGTTGCTTCGTGGTTGTCAGGGGCTGCTGCGCGCGCGCCGCAACTATCGCGCGTGCCATGCGCCGGGAGAACTTTTCTTCGCCGTATTCGTAAATCACGCGTGCAATCTCTTCCTCGGGCGCCGTGGCCAGCCACTGCGCAGCACTCATTCCCTGGTTGTTGTTCATCCGCATGTCCAAAGGTCCGTCATGCGTGAAGCTGAATCCTCGCCGCGCATCGTCGAGTTGCGGCGACGACATGCCCAAATCCAGCAAAATCCCCTGCACCTGCGTCACACCTGGCATCGTGGCCACGAAGCGCGCCATGTCAGCAAAACTGCCATGGCCGATCGTTACCCGCGGATCCATTGCCCGCAGGCTTTCAGCTACGGCAATCGCTTCCGGATCCTTGTCGATCACCAGCAAGCGTCCTTGCGCGCCCAGCTTTTGCAACAGCAGGCGGCTATGCCCACCACGCCCGAAGGTTCCATCGACGTAAACGCCGTTCGGGTCGGTCACCAGCGCATCGACGGCTTCGCGAAGGAACACCGTGTCGTGCTGAAAGTTTGCGTCCCCTGTTTCGGCCGCCGTCATGCCGCGCTTACAGCGAGAAGCCCTTCAGCTTCTCGGAAACGGCGTCGGCATAACGCGTCGTATAAAGGGTTTTCTGCTTTTCGAGCCAAGTCGACTCGTTCCACAGCTCCAGTTTGTTGTTCTGCCCGACCAGCGCGACCTTCTTGTCGATGCCCACGAGTTCGCGCAACAAGGGCGGTACCAATACACGACCGTTGCCATCCATATCGACATGGGAGGCATGGCCGAGGATCAGGTATTTCATGTTGGCTTCGACGGGATCGAAATCGGAGAGCTTGCTGACGGTACGGGCGACTTCGTTGAACTCGTTTTCGGGGTACAGCATCAGGGACTGCCCGTGATGTTGCATCGTGATGACCATCTTTCCCTGGCAATGCTGCTCGAGCGTTTCGCGATAGCGCGCGGGGATCGCAAGGCGACCCTTCGCGTCCAGCGCGACCATGTGGAGGCCAATCAACAGCATTTGTAACTGCGTCCCCGCCCGAAAACAGAAAATCAAAATCGGAAGTCCGGAGGCCCACCCTTCTTAAGGATGGGCCTCGAACCCCCGTTTTAACCCACTTTTGTGCTACTTTTTACCCACTTCGCAGCCACTATAGTCCACACTTTTACATCAAGGCAAGGTCTTATTTCATTGTTTTTGAAGGGAAAAGAGCAGTTCGTCAAAAAACCGACTACACCCACTTTCCCACACCGAATCAATTCCAAGCGATAACAGAACGCTATGCCGAGAACTTAAAGTAAGTTCTTAAGTCGACAGGGGCGGCGACCAAGTTTGGGAGGGGATGTGGCAAATTCGGGGCGACAAAACGCCCGAAAGGGAGGGGATGTGGATCCAGAAAGGCAGCAATAAGGACCATCGCCGCGCACTATTAATGTGCCAGCAGCCCGGAAGACGGGTCAGGAGGGATTGGCGCCGCCGGCGCTCGAGGCAACCAGCCCCTGGAACTGCGCACCAGTAATGCCAGTAGCCCGGGGGGCCAGCTCATGAAAAGTTTGAGTCGGCCGATAAGCCGGGTTCTGTCGTGGACAACCATTCATCTGGGACCTGCGTCGCCGCAGGCCTCAAGCGGCCTACCCGAATCCAGTGCGAGCAGCACCGACGGATTCCTATTTGGCCTTGCTCCAGGTGGGGTTTGCCTTGCCATGGAATGTTGCCACCCATGCGGTGCGCTCTTACCGCACCATTTCACCCTTACCCCCCTAGTTCCGCTGGCGGCGCATATGCGCCGGAACGTTACATAAAGAGGCGGTATCTTTCTGTTGCACTTTCCGTAGGCTCGCGCCTCCCAGGCGTTACCTGGCACCTTGCTCTGTGGAGCCCGGACTTTCCTCCATAACGATCAAAGATCACTACAGCGGTTGTCTGGCCGACTCAGCAGCAAGAATAGTGAAAAGCAGGTTAAAGACCAATCAATCCTTTTGCTCCTTGATTCGCAGCGCGGCATCGTACAAAAGGTTTTTCTTGGCACCGGTAATGCGCGCCGCGACAGCAGAGGCCTGCTTTAGTGGCATTTCCTCCAGCAACACCTGCAGCGTGTGCAGTGCTTGCGCATCAAGCTCACCGCTATCATCGGGCTTGCCAGCAACAATGAGAACAATCTCGCCTTTTTGCTGATTCTCATCGCTGCGCACTTTTTCAAGCAGCGTGGCGATGGTCGTATGAACAATCGTTTCGAACGTTTTGGTCAGTTCGCGCGCCAGGGTTATTTCACGCTCGCCACCAAAACTCTGCGCCATGTCAGACAGGCATTCCACAATACGATGTGGAGCTTCATAGAAAATCATGGTGCGCGCTTCGTTGCGCAATACACCAAGAGTAGCGAGACGCGCTGCGGTCTTCGCGGGCAGGAAACCTTCGAATGTAAAGCGATCGGTGGGTAAGCCCGCACAGCTGAGCGCCGCGACCACAGCGCTTGCACCAGGCACCGGCACAACACGAATGCCCTGCGCATGCGCCTGACGCACCAGCTGATAACCCGGGTCAGAAATAAGCGGAGTACCAGCATCGGAGATCAATGCAACGTTGTCGCCATTGAGGACCCGCGCCAGCAACGATGCGGCTCGCTCGCTTTCGTTGAAATCGTGCAAGGCCACCAGCGGCGTGGCAATGCCGAACTGAAGCATGAGCTTGCGGCTATGGCGCGTATCTTCCACGGCAACGACACTTGCCTCGCGCAGCGTTGTGATTGCGCGCTCGGTAATGTCGCCGAGATTGCCGATTGGAGTAGCAACGATATACAGGATTCCGCTCACGGCGCGTTGCCCGGCTTCCATTTGATGTTGCAGCCCATGCTGGGTTTCTGCAACGCGGGCAACTGCTCATGTTTTAGGGCGGCCTCGATCGCGGCGCGCAGATCCTTGCCTGTCACCGAAATTCCGCTGCCGGGGCGACTGTCGTCGAACTGTCCGCGATAGATTAGCTTGCGCGCGCCGTCAAATAGAAAGAAGTCCGGCGTGCAGGCTGCATCATACGCTTTCGCGACCTGCTGGCTTTCATCGAGCAGGTATGGGAATACATAACCCGCGGCTGCGGCTTCTGCGCGCATCTGTTCTATGCCATCGGCGGGATAGGCCTCGATGTCGTTGCTGCTAATGGCAACCATGGCCACACCCTGTTGCTGACAATCGCGGCCGAGGCGCGCCAGTTCTGCCTGGATATGTTTTACAAAAGGACAGTGATTACAAATAAAAGCCACAAGCAACAATTTACCGGATGCAAAACTGCGCAGGGAATGTCTTGCACCATCGGTCCCCGGCAAATCGAAGTCGGGTGCCAGAGTGCCGAGCGGCAGCATGCTTGATGAAGTGAGTGCCATACGTATCCGTGCACATGTAATGAGCCTCGCATCTTGCCACAAGAGTTTCGGCTTTAAAAACGCGCAAGCGGCTTCGTGACGATGCGCTATACTTGGCGCATGCTTATTCGTGCCTCTACATATCGCAATCATCTTGCAGGAAGCCTCTGTCTTACGCTGACCTTGCTGCTAGCCGCCTGCAGCTCGACACCTGAATCTCCACGCCCGGCGCGTCCCGTGGCGGCCGAAATCGAAGCCGGTCCTGAAATCTCGCCCGTGGACGACTTGCTGGCGCGCGCTGCGCGCGCCGATGATTCCGTGGAGGCTGCACGCCTCTTCTTCAATGCCGCGCGTCTGCTGTGGGACGAAGGCGATGCCGCGGGAGCGGAAGAAGTCCTTGGCTTCATCGATACGGAAGCGCTGGACCCGATTCGCATGGAAGGCATCCTGCTGTTGCGCGCCGAAGTCGCTGCAACAAAAGGTGATCAGGCGCTGGTGCTGAGCATGCTGAATGAAGAAAATTTCCCGACGCTGGAACGCCTGTCGGATCAGCAGCGCATCCGGTTCGTGGACTTGCGCGCGACGGCGCTCGCGGACCAGGGTGAGGTGAGGCTGGCCGTTACAGAGCGCGTCCAGCTCGAGCGACTCCTGTCGCCCGACCAGCGCGGAGCGAATCACGAATCCCTATGGCAGGCGCTGAAGACGCTTTCCGCAACAGAGCTGGAAACATTCGCCGCAAATAGTACGAACGATGTCGAGCGTGGGTGGTATCAACTCGCCCTTGTCACCCTTACCTGGAGCGCGGACCTCGATCGCCAACTCGTCGAATTGCGCCGCTGGCGCAACGACTGGAGCGAACATCCAGCGGCACTGCTGCCACCAAGAGAAATCGAACTTTCCGAAATCGTGGCGCAGGAACGCCCCACGCAGGTCGCGCTGCTACTGCCGCTGGGCGATGCCGCAGGCCTCATCGTGCGCGATGCATTCATGAGCGGCTATTTCAATTTGCTGGAGCTCGGTGGCCAGGTACCTGACATCCGCTTCTACGACACGGATGAAACCACTGACATCATTGCCCTGCACCGACAGGCCCGCGCAGAGGGTGCACAGATGATCATTGGTCCGCTTGTGAAACAACAGGTGGCTCAACTACAGCAGGAGAGCGATCTCGGCGTGCCGACCCTGGCATTGAACAATAACGAAGGCCAGCCAACGGCATCCCCCTTGCTTTACCAGTTTGCGCTGTCACCCGAAAGTGAAGCGCGCCAGGTGGCAAACAAGGCCTGGCGGGATGGGCACCGCAATGCCGCGATCCTGAGCCCGCTCGATGAAGCCCCCAGCACCTTCACGCGCAAGCGCGACAGCTTTGTCGCCGAATGGGAACGCCTCGGCGGACGCATAGTCGCGCAAGATGGCTACCACGAAAATTACACCGACGCGATTTCGGGAATGTTGCAGCTCGATGCCAGCAATGCGCGCGCCGCAAGGGTGCGCGAGCTGATTGGCCGCCCCATAGTGTCCGTACAGCGCCGTCGCCAGGACATCGACTTCATCTACCTGCTGGCGCAACCAGGCCCGGCGCGGCAGATCGTGCCTAGCCTGGCCTACCTCTATGCCGGCGATATCCCGGTGTATGCCAGCCAGGACATGTATTCGGGCGCTCCCCGCCCGCTGGAAGATCGCGACCTCAACGGCGTGATCTTCGGAGACAGTCCATGGGTGCTCGACACATCGGGCAACGCAGCCGATCCCGCGCGTCAGTTATTCCCGACGGTGACTGCATTCGACATGCGTTTGCAGGCCTTTGGTCTGGATGCATTCCGCCTGTACCCGCGGCTGCGTCTGCTGGAATCCTCTCCTGATGCGAAGATGCCCGGCGAGAGCGGCGTGTTGCGTCTGGGGCCGAACCGCAATATCGAGCGTGAGCTCAGCTGGGCAACCATCACCGAAGGCCTGGTGCAAATCCTCGAATAGCACACGGCTTACGAGCGGGTCATGGAGGATCCTCTGAAACAGCCACGCCCCAATACCGCCTGGCGCAGCCGCAAGGGCGGCCATTTCGAGCAGCTCGCGCTGGCCTGGCTGCAGCGGCGCGGCTTGCGTCTCGTCCAACGCAACTACCGTTGTGTTCTCGGTGAAATCGACCTCATCATGCGCGAGCATGAGGTCCTGGTGTTCGTCGAAGTCCGCTTCCGCGGTCCCCGCAGTCACGTGCCAGCCTGTGAGACCGTCGACAATCGCAAGCAGCGCAAACTCGTGCGCACGGCGCAACACTTCCTGCTCTGCAACCGCCAGCTAGGTCAGCTGCCCTGCCGCTTCGACGTGGTCGGCATCAGCGCAAACGCGGACCAGCCGCACTATGAATGGATTCGCAACGCCTTCTGCTGACAAGGGTTTGCGTTGCGTTTCCCGCGCGGCGGCATTTCCAGTAAAATGTGCGGCATTACACGCAGCGGAACATTCATGAATTACCAGGACAGGGTCAAACAGCATTTCACCGCCAGCATCGATACCAAGATGCGTTCGCTCGAAGTACTTACCGGCCCGATCACCGCGGCGAGCACGGCAATGGTCGAGTGCCTGCTGGCCGACGGCAAAATTCTCGCTTGTGGTAACGGCGGTTCGGCAGGCGACTCGCAACATTTCTCGTCGGAGATGTTGAATCGCTTTGAGCGCGAACGGCCATCGTTGCCCGCCATCGCCTTGACTACCGACACGTCGACCTTGACATCGATCGCAAACGATTACAGTTATAACGAAGTATTCTCGAAGCAGGTCCGCGCGCTCGGTCGCGCTGGAGACGTATTGTTGGCAATATCGACCAGCGGCAATTCCGCCAACGTCATCGAAGCGATCAAGGTGGCGCAACAGCGTAATCTGCGCGTCGTCGCGTTGACTGGCAGGGAAGGCGGCAAACTGCGGGAACTCCTGCGCGACTCGGACATCGAAATATGCGTGCCGGCCACCGTGACCGCGCGTATCCAGGAAGTGCACCTGCTGGTCATCCACTGCCTGTGCGACCTGATCGACACACAACTTTTTGGTAGCGAGTAACTTACCGATCCAACCGGAGAAATTTTGATGAAACGCCTGGGCTTACTTCTTAGCTTACTGCTCTGCCTGAACGGCTGCGCGACTGTCATCAGCACGGTCAATCCTGGTGAAACCATCAGGGAAGATCGCGGCACTCGCAGCCTCGGCACGGTGGTGGACGACAGCAGTCTCGAAACCGCGATCAACGTAAACCTGAATGCAAATCCCGCGCTGAAGCGAGCCAATGTCAGCGTTGTTAGCTTCAATGGCACGGTGCTGCTCGTCGGCCAGGTCCCATCGCAGGACCTAAAGAACGAAGCGACGAGGATTGCCACGTCCACCAGCAGTACGCGGATCAAGAAGGTTCACAATGAGCTGGAAGTTGCCGGGGGCACGACCTTTTTGTCGCGCAGCAATGACGCCTGGCTTAGCACGAAGCTGAAAACGCTGATGCTCGCGGATCCGACGATCGCTGGGTTACGGACGAAAGTGGTGACTGAGAACGGCGTCGTCTATCTGATGGGCCTGGTGACGCAGGCCGAAGCCGATCAGACCGTCGACCTGGTCAGCAACGCGAGCGGGGTGACTAAAGTCGTACGCGCCTTCGAGTACATCGACTAAACCTTTCGTTTCTATAACCCCGGGCGAGAGCTCTACTTCACGACCCGCAGCGAGGGGCGTCCACCGCCCTTGCCCTTGCCGGGTCCCGGGCCAGGCGGCGCCTTGGGCGCTGCGCGCGGCTTGCGGTCGGTCGGCGGCTCGGGAGGACGCGGACCCGTTGTGTTGGTCTCGGCCTCAAAAATCATTCCCTGACCATTTTCCTTCGCATAAATCCCAAGAATTGCCGCAATCGGGACGTACACGCGCGTTGGAATGCCACCGAAGCGGCCATTGAACTCGATTCCGTCGTTAGTGATCATCAGTCCCTGCACGGCGACCGGTGAAATATTCAGGACGATCTGGCCGTCCTTGACGAAGTTCTGCGGAACCAGCACGCCAGTTTCGAAGGCGTTGACGAGAATATAAGGGGTGCAGTTATTTTCCAGTATCCATTCATTCAGCGCCCGCACCAGGTACGGTCGATGTGAGGTCATGGACATGGCGCACCCCCCGGCCGGCGCATCAGGTGCGCATCTCGCGTTCCTGCTCCGACAGACTCGCCTGCACTGATTCGCGTGCGAACAGGCGCTGACGGTAGTCTAGCAGCGGCTTGGTAGCCTTGGTCTCCGGAAGACGAATGCCGATTTCCGGCAAGCGCCACAGGATCGGCAGTACGCAGCAGTCGACGATAGTGAATTCGTCGCTCATGAAGTAAGGCTTTTCGGCAAATATCGGCGAGATCGAAATTATGCTCTCGCGCAGCTCCTTGCGCACCTTGTCGAGCTCGGCAGGCGTACCGTCTTCAGCCTGCAGCTTCTCGACCAGATGACTCCAGTCTCGATCGATACGGTACATCCAAAGACGGCTTTGCGCGCGTGCCACGGGATAAACCGGGAAAAGCGGCGGATGCGGGAAACGCTCGTCGAGGTATTCCATCATGATGTTCGGTTCGTATAACACGAGATCACGATCGACCAGTGTCGGAAGACTGTTGTACGGATTCAATGCGGCCAGGTCTTCGGGCTTGTCGTAAATGTCGACATCCACGATTTCGACCGTCACGCCTTTTTCGGCCAGCACGATGCGTACCCGGTGGCTGAACTGACTGTAGCCATCCGAATAAAACAACATTGACGAGCGCTTGGTTACTACTCCCATGGAAAATGCCTCAGGCTAAAACAAGCCGGTCAGGGATCAATGAACGTCCTTCCAGTATTCGCGATTCAACATAAAGGCGAAGACGAACAGGAAGGCCAGGAAGAATAATACGTAAGCGCCGATGGTTTCGCGATGCAGCCGCGCCGGCTCGCCAAGGTAGACGAGGAAGTTTGTGAGGTCGTAAACCATCTTGTCGAACTCATCCTCGGTCATCGTTCCCGTGCCTTCGACGTGCGTGGTTTCCTCGCAATGTTCAGGGTCACAAAGCTGGTCGCCCTGCAAGTCACTGAACACGTTCGGCATCGCGACGTTTTCGAATACGCGGTTGTTTACACCAAAAGGACGGCTCGGATCGAGATAGAAACCCTTCAGGTATCCGTTCAGCCACTCGGGGCCGCGCACGCGCGCGACGAGTGTCAGGTCAGGCGGCGCTGCGCCAAACCAGTTTTTTGACTCTTCGACAGGAATCGCGCTTTCCATCAAAGCACCGATATTGGTATCCGGGTTGAAGATCAGATATTCCTTCATCAGGTTTTCCGGAATACCTAGATCATTCGCGACGCGCTGATAGCGCGAGAAGCGCGCGCCATGACAGCCCATGCAGCGAT
This sequence comes from Pseudomonadota bacterium, assembly GCA_041178065.1. Classification (GTDB taxonomy): domain Bacteria; phylum Pseudomonadota; class Gammaproteobacteria; order Pseudomonadales; family Pseudohongiellaceae; genus CAILUG01. The sequence continues at coordinate 42,458 of JBEGWB010000095.1, forward strand.
TGATGAACGTTGCTGCCCCGGCCTGCAACGATGCCCGTTCATCCAGGTTCACCGCGAAGGACTCGAGCTCGACATCCGCTTCGGCCGCTACCGCTTTCAATGGCAGGAAAATAAGCGCGGCAATGAGCACCAGCGTCAACAACAGCTGCGGAATTGTGATGAAACGTCCGGTCACGCGCTCGGGAGGCGTCGTCGTCACTTCCTTGCGCGTATACCACGGCATCGCGAGGAAGAAGGCGAAGTAATAGACCGTGCAGATCTGCGCCAGTGCAGTACGCGGGCCGGTGGCGAGCATCGTACCGAGCACGCCGAGGATGACGAAGCTGACGACGAACAACAGCAAGCCGATGCGGCTATACCAGCCCTTGTAACGCATCGATTTGACCGGGCTCCGATCGAGCCAGGGCACGACGAACAGAATGGCGATCGCAAGGCCCATGACGATCATGCCCCACATCTTCGCGTCGAAGCCGAGGAAGGGATAGGTCACCGCACGCAGCATCGAGTAGAAGGGCGTGAAGTACCAGACCGGCGCAATATGCTCAGGGGTCTTCAGGTTGTTGGCTTCTTCAAAATTGGCGTGTTCAAGGAAGTAACCGCCCATTTCCGGCATGAAGAAGATCACAAAGCAGAATACGAACAGGAAGACGACGATAGCGGTAAGGTCGTGGACCGTGTAGTACGGATGGAAAGCAATACCATCAAGCGGGACGCCATTGGCATCTTTCTTCTTCTTAATCTCGACTCCATCCGGATTGTTCGACCCGACTTCATGCAAGGCGAGGATGTGCAGGACAACGAGGCCGACCAGCACCAGCGGCAGCGCGACCACATGCAGCGCGAAGAAGCGGTTCAGCGTTGCCCCGGAAATCAGGAAGTCGCCCTGGACCCAGACCATCAGATCCTGGCCAATGCCTGGGATGGCACCAAACAGACTGACGATTACGTTCGCGCCCCAATAGGACATCTGTCCCCAGGGCAGTACGTAGCCCATGAAGCCCTCGGCCATAAGCACGAGGTAGATTGTCATGCCAAAAATCCAGATCAGCTCGCGCGGCTTCTGGTATGAACCGTACATCAACGCGCGAAACATATGCAGATACACGACGATGAAGAACGCGGAAGCGCCGGTTGAGTGCATGTAGCGCAGGATCCAGCCATACGGTACATCGCGCATGATGTATTCAACGGAAGCGAAGGCACCTTCGGAGCTGGTGTTGAAGTTCATCGTTAGCCAGATGCCAGTCAGCAACTGGTTGACCAGCACGACCATCGACAGCACACCAAATACGTACCATATGTTGAAGTTTTTCGGTGCGTAGTACTTGCTCATGTGCTTTTCGAACGCTTGCGTTACTGGCAAGCGGGCGTCGATCCAGCCCATTAAGCCTTTACCTTGAGCTGCTTCGTTTTTGTAGTCTGCGCCTGCCATCAGGAATTCTCCGCATCCAGTCCGATTACTATGACGTCGTCATTCACATAGTAGTGGGGGGGTACTCTCAAGTTGTCCGGAGCGGGCACGCCGCTGTAAACACGGCCAGCGAGATCGAACATCGAACCGTGACAAGGGCAGAAGAAACCGCCTTTCCACTGGGGATCGAAGTCTTGTGGCTCTACTTCGGCAAACAATTTTGGTGAACAACCAAGGTGGGTGCACAAGCCAACCATGACCATGACTTCCGGCTTCCGCGAACGGAATTCGTTACGCGCATATTCCGGCTGCTGCTCGGGCTTTTCCGAGGCCGGGTCGGCCAGGTGGGCAATATTGTCGCGAAGGCTGGTCAATGTGGCTTCGTCGCGGCGCATGACGAATACCGGCTGGCCACGCCACGCAGGCATCGGACCGAGAAGCTCGCCTGGCTCCAGACGACCGATGTCGATCGTGATGGGAGCACCTGCTGCCAGGGCCTTGGCACTGGGACTCCAGGAACCGACGAAGGGCACTGCTACCCCTACTCCGCCGGCGGCACCCACCACAGTGGTACTGCCGACCAAAAAGCGTCTGCGGCTCTTATTAACAGTGCCGTCATTCACGGGTTGTCTCCTTTAAAAGCCCCTGGGGAACCCAGGTGGCGAGCTGGCTGGAAAGTCGCGCGCATCCTACTAAAAGCGGGGGTTTCATTCAAGGCAACACGGCGCCGAATCAGGGCGCGTGTCAGGCTGGCGCCATAAACAAAAACGCCGAAACCAGCAAGGTTTCGGCGCTTCGGATGCGCTTGTTGTTGAAGAATTAGCGCTTGGAGTACTGCGGTCTCTTACGAGCTTTGCGCAGACCCACTTTCTTACGCTCGACTTCGCGCGAGTCACGAGTCACGAAACCAGCCTTGCGCAGGGCCTCACGGTTGCCTTCATCGTATTCAATGAGGGCTCGCGTCAGACCGTGACGGATTGCGCCGGCCTGGCCGAAGCTGCCGCCACCCGCAACCGTTACCATGATGTCGAACTTGTCGGTAACAGACAGCAGTTCGAGCGGCTGGCGCACGATCATGCGGGCCACTTCGCGACCGAAGAAGTTCTCGATCGTACGATCGTTGATGGTGATGTTACCGTTGCCGGGCGTGAGGAAAACGCGCGCAGTGGCGGTTTTGCGACGTCCGGTACCGTAGTTCTGGGTGGCTGCCATGAGGAATCCTGGTCAGAGTGTTATCAGAGAGAAAGGGGGGCGGGCTGCTGAGCGGTATGCGGGTGCTGATCACCACTATATACCTTCAGTTTACGCATCATGTCACGACCAAGCGGGGTACGGGGGATCATGCCCTTTACCGCGATCTTGATCACTTCTTCAGGAGATTTGGCCATCATCTCATTGAACGAGAAAGTCTTGATGCCACCCGTGTAGCCGGTATGGTGATGATAAAGCTTGGTTTTGCCCTTGGTGCCGGTCACGGTGATTTTATCGGCGTTGATCACGACGAGGTAATCGCCGGTGTCCACGTGCGAAGTATATTCAGGCTTGTGCTTGCCACGCAGGCGGTGCGCAAGTTCCGCACACAGGCGACCGAGGGTCTTGCCAGTGGCGTCGACGAGGTACCAGTTATGCTGGGCAGTTTCGTTTCTGGCGGAGAAAGTCTTCATTATTCGAATCTCGTATCTAAATCCGGCCTGCAGATTGAGGATGGCCGGGAGTCAGGGGCGCGAATTCTACCGGCGGCCCCCACCGGATTCAAGCCTTGTTTACTCCCTTTGCCAACTCTTCAGGGCAAGAACAGGACTCAATCCGGACGATGCGGCCCCCCAAGGTACTCCCGGGTCTGCATTTCAAGCAGTCGGCTGCGGGTTCTGGTGAAGGGGAAACGCAAGTCTGATCCCTGGTAGAGATGTTCAAGACTGGTAGCGGCAGACAGCACCAGTTTGACCCCATGGTCGTAAAACTCATCAACCAGCGTAATAAAGCGGCGCGCCTTGTCATCATCCTTTTCAACGAGGACCGGAATCCCCGAAATCAACACAGTATGGTACTGGCGCGCGATTTCGATGTAGTCCGCTGCGCTGCGCGGACCACCACAGAGCACCTCGAAATCGAACCACACCAGCCCTTCGCTCCAGGCTGACGCCAGGACTTTACGTTCCTGGATATCGAGAATCTTGTGGGTCTCGACCCACAAGCCCCTGGAGAGCTCGCCATAGAGGTCTTGCATCGCCTGTGCGCTTGCGGCGTTCAGTGGAAAGTGGAATACCGGCGCCTTATCCAGCGAACGCAGGCGATAATCGACACCGCCATCGACGTTCATTACGGTGCAATACCGTTGGATCAGCGCAATTGCCGGAAGAAACCTGGCCCGCTGCAGTCCACGCTCATACAACTGGCCAGGCTCGATATTGGAGGTCGCGACCAGCGCCACCCCAGCGCCGAAAAGCGCGTCCATCAGATTCGCCAGGATCATCGCATCGCCGATATCCGATACAAAGAATTCATCGAAACAAATAATGTCTACGTCCTTAGCGATATCTGCGGCGACGCGCTTCAAGGGGTCGCTTTGGTCTTTCAAGTCTGCCAGGCGCTTGTGGACCATCAACATGAAGCGGTGAAAATGCATGCGCAGCTTGCGGTTGCCCGGCAGCGCATGGAAGAAGAGGTCCATCAGGTAGGTCTTGCCCCTGCCTACCCCGCCCCAGAGATAAAGCCCCTGCACTGGCTGCGGTCTATGGAAGCCGAGCTGATGGAAAATCCGTGACCACCACTGCGGCTCCCTGTTCCATCGCTCGGTGAGCAGCTCGAATAGCCTTTGCAACGCGGCAACCGCGTTTTGCTGCGAAGCATCGGGAGCGATGAGACCTTGCGCGAGATCTCTGCGATATGCATCTAGCGGGCTGTGTGCGGCGGCGGGATTCTGCGGTGTGTCGAACATCGGACGGTCTCGGATCAGAGCGTCGATTATAGGTATAATCGGCTCACATGTAATAAACCGATCCTGTGTGAGAACACATCAAAGGCGAAGTATTGACTACGTCGGTCGGATTAATGGGAGTCTGTTGATGATTTGGTTGATCGGTTTGGGTTGTTTGCTGGCTGGCGCGGTCGTCGGCGCGTTGGCATTCAAGATGCTGTTATCGGACGAAGCGCGAGTCCAGGCGCTCGAAGAGCAATTGCAGGCACTCAGCGAAGAGCACGAAAACTATAAGAGCAACGTGCACAGCCACTTCAACAGCTCGGCGCAATTGCTGGGCAGGTTGACTGAGAGCTATCGCGACGTATTCCTCCACGTCGCGGACGGCGCACGCGCACTTTGCCCGGACTACATCTCCAACCAGATGAGCCTCAGTGCCGAAACCCGGACACTGCTCGGCCAGCCCGACGTCAGCAACGGTCCGCCGCCGGCTCCACCGCTGGATTATGCGGCACGTACGGCGGAGCCCGGTAAACCCGGCAAGAAAGTCGGTACGCTCGACGAAGACTATGGATTTGATTCCGATCCCACGCAGCACTAAGCATTCCGCAGTTTCGTCGCCCTATGTCCCCAAATTCCCACCGGTTATGTTAGGGCCACTCTTATCTTATAATCGCGCGCCTTTTACCGCCGGCGCCAGTGCGCCCACACCTCTAAGCATCCGGATCAAGCATGTCTGAATATCGCCTGACACACCTCAAGCAACTCGAAGCGGAAAGCATACACATCATCCGTGAGGTCGCTGCTGAGTTTGAACGGCCAGTGATGTTGTATTCGATCGGCAAAGACTCCGCCGTGATGCTGCACCTGGCGCTGAAAGCTTTTTACCCTGGCAAGCTTCCCTTTCCGCTGTTGCACGTCGATACGACCTGGAAGTTCAGGGAGATGATCGAGTTTCGCAATACGGTAGCGGAAAAGCTCGGCGTCGAACTCATCGTTCATATCAACCAGGAAGGCGTCGATGCCGGCGTGAACCCCTTTACGCATGGCAGCAAGAAGCACACTGACATCATGAAAACCGTTAGCCTGAAGCAGGCCTTGAACAAGTACAAGTTCGACGCAGCATTCGGCGGTGCGCGCCGCGACGAGGAGAAATCGCGTGCGAAAGAGCGTGTTTACTCTTTCCGTGATCGCAACCACGGCTGGGATCCAAAGAATCAGCGTCCGGAGTTGTGGAATCTGTACAACGGCAAAATCAACAAGGGCGAGAGCATTCGCGTATTCCCGCTGTCCAACTGGACGGAGCTCGATGTCTGGCAGTACATCCATCTCAATAACATCGACATCCCTTCGCTGTACTTCGCGAAGGAACGACGCGTCGTGGATTACGAGGGAGCCACGATCATGGTCAACGACGACCGCATCCCGCTCGAGCATCGCAAGAATGAACGCATGGAAATGGTACGCTTCCGTACGCTTGGCTGTTATCCGCTGACCGGCGCAGTCAAGTCGCACGCCACCACCTTGCCCGAGATCATTCAGGAAATGCTGCTGGCCACGACATCGGAACGCCAGGGTCGACTTATCGACAGCGACCAGGCCGGCTCGATGGAACAGAAAAAGCGCGAAGGATATTTCTAGTATGTCGCATCAATCCGACCTCATCGCCACCGACATCGACGCTTACCTCGCGCAGCATGAACGCAAGGATTTGCTGCGCCTGCTGACCTGCGGCAGCGTAGATGACGGCAAGAGCACGCTTATCGGCCGCCTGCTGCACGATTCGCACATGATTTACGAAGACCAGCTACAGGCTATCAAGTCGGACAGCCTGAAGTCGGGCACGACCGGCGACAAGTTCGACCTCGCACTGCTGACAGACGGCTTGCAGGCTGAGCGCGAACAGGGCATCACGATCGACGTCGCGTACCGTTATTTCTCGACCGCGAAGCGCAAATTCATCATTGCCGATACGCCGGGACACGAGCAATACACGCGCAACATGGCCACCGGCGCGTCGAACTGCGAACTCGCAATCATCCTCATCGACGCGCGCTATGGCGTAATGACGCAGACCAGGCGCCACACCTTTATTGCCTCTTTGCTGGGCATCCGTCACATCATCGTCGCCATCAACAAGATGGACCTGATGAATTTCGACGAAGGCGTATTCGAGCGCATCAAGGACGACTACCTCAAGTTCGCGGCCGACCTCGAAACCGGCGAACTGACGTTCATTCCGATTTCCGCGCTCAATGGCGACAACGTCGTGAACGCGAGCACCCAGATGCCGTGGTATGAGGGCCCGACACTGATGTCGATGCTGGAAAACGTGAAGATCAACAACGTCCGCAATTTCGACGACTTCCGCTTCCCGGTCCAGTACGTCAATCGTCCGAACCTGAACTTCCGTGGTTATTGCGGCACCGTTGCCTCCGGTATCGTGCGCAAGGGCGACCAGATCACTGTCCTGCCCTCGGGCAAAACCAGCCGGGTGAAGTCGATCGTCACGTATGACGAAGAGCTGGAGCTCGCCTCGCCGCAAATGGCGGTCACGCTGACGCTCGAAGATGAGATCGATATCAGCCGCGGCGATTTGATCGTTCACGAAGACAACCTGCCTGGTGCGCTCGAGACAGTAACTGCGACGATCGTCTGGATGAGCGAAGCGGCGATGCTTCCCGGCAAGCAGTACGATTTCAAACACGCAAGCAAGGCCCTGACCGGCAAGATCAGCACGATCCATCACAAGATCGATGTCAACACGCTCGACACGAAACCGGCCCCAACGCTGGAGCTGAATGAAATCGGTTCATGCGAAGTCAGCTTCGCGCAGACGCTGTATTTCGACCCCTACAAACGCAACACCGCCACCGGTGCCTTCATCATCATCGACCGCCTGACTAACGTGACAGTCGGTGCGGGCATGATCGAAAGCAATACGCGAAAAGCCCGCCAGCATGCCTCCAGCACCGGCCACGTGACGACGGCTGAACGCGAAGCGCGTTTCGGGCAAAAGCCGATAACCGTGATGTTTGTCGGCCTGTCAGGCTCCGGCAAGTCTACGTTGGCGCATGCGCTCGAAAGACGACTGTTCGACATGGGGCGCGTCAGTACCGTTCTTGACGGAAAGACGATGCGCCTCGGTATCAGCAAGGACCTGGCGCACGATGCTGCCGGACGTGCAGAGAATCTGCGCCGCAGCGCTTACATCGCACGTTATCTCAACGATGCCGGCCTGATCTGCTGTGCGGCATTCACGGCAGCCAGCAGTGAAGCGCGCAATCACACGATCAGTGTAATCGGCACGGAAAACTGCGTCGTGGTGTATTTGAACCCGCCATTGAGTGTGTGCCAGCAGCGCGATCCCAGCGGCCTCTATGCAGCAGAAAGCATCAAGGCGAGCGGGAATGTGCCGGGACTTTCCTTCCCTTACGAGGCTCCCGAGCAAGCGGACCTGGTATTGCCGACGCACGAACTCGATATCGACGAGTGTGTCGACCGCGTGCTGAACGTGTTGAAGGAACGGGCAGTTATCTAGCGGCGGGCGGCCGGCGCGATCAGTTTGCGCCGGCCCGGGTTTTGCGACATTCAGTCAGCGATGGTTTTCGCACAAAAGGCCATCAGGAAATCTTCAGTGGCTTCCATTGCACGCTGTCTGATCTCTTCGGGCGTGAGACTTTCCTGGACACCGCATTCCCGCGCCAGCATCGTGCGGTGCAACACCATCGAGATGAAGTAGCGGCTCAGCTTCGCGACCGGGAAATCCGCCTCGGGACTGTAATGCTCGAAGAGGCGCACGAGGTTCTGGTATGCGATGTCAGGACCTACCGTGAAGTAGTGCGTTCCGACCTTCGAACCGTTGGCGGACATCTGGAATATCAGCCTGCGCAGGGCCAGGGTGCGGTCATTTGACGCCACGCGCAGTGTCGCTTCGGCGACGCTGAACAGGGCCTCCTTCAGACTCTTGCCCTGGAAGTGGCTGATGGTTTCGAGCATGCCCTGCTTGTAGACCTCAAGCTCTCGCTCCACGACAGCGAGGAACAGATCTTCCTTGCTGCCGAAATAGCGGTAGATTGACTCCTTGGAAATACCGGCCTCACGTGCCATTACGTTGATACTGGTACCATCGAAGCCCTTACCAAGAAAGGTTTCGCTAGCAATATCAAGCACTTCCTCGCGCTTGTCGGTAGTTCTGGGCTTGAGATTTACAGCGGTGCTGGCAACGACGGTCATCAGGTCAGGCACTCAAAAGAGGGGTTAGGGCTGAATGGGGGTAGCGTACCCGCACTCGGGGTAAAGCAAAAGCGAGCCGAAATCTAAAGCAGAAAATAGCAATAAATGTGAATTGCGCCCTACCCGGGCTTGACCTTGACGACACGCCTCTCTACTATTCACACCGAACTGTACGGTTCGGGTTTCGATTAAAGCCGCCTCATTTGAAGTTTGTAGTAGGTCAGGCGGCTTTGATGGCAACCCGCCCACAGTCCCCTCTGAAAGGCCTCAGAAAATGCAGTTTGATTCTGAGGCTTTTTTTTGTCCGCGTTTCTTGTAGGCTCCCGCGCGATCTCTTTCACGTCCAGGAGCTTTCATGCAAGACGAATCCCCGAACTCTCCCCGTCGCCTCTTCCTGCAGCAAAGCGCCCTCGTGCTTGGGGCCGCATCCTTGCTCGCGTCCACGGGGCCGGCATTGGCTCAGGCCCCGGCAAATGCAGCCGAGCTAGACCGCAAATACTTCCCCGGCTTTGAAGCGCGCTCCATCAATGCTAATGGCGTAACAATTCACACGATGATCGGCGGTAGCGGCCCGCCCGTACTGTTATTGCACGGCGCGCCTCAGTCACATTTTTCGTGGGCGCAGGTCGCGGCGAACCTCATGCAGGACTACACCGTTGTGGCACCAGATCTGCGCGGATACGGCTGGAGCAGCAAGCCCGAGGGTGGCGAAAACAGCATTAATTATTCAAAGCGCACGATGGCCCAGGACCAGGCCAACGTGATGGAGTCGCTGGGCTTCCAGAACTATTCGGTCGTTGGCCATGACCGCGGCGGACGCGTGGCGCGGCGTTTGACACTCGACAACCCAACGCGCGTAAAGAACCTCACTGTGCTCGACATCGTCCCGGAGCACTATCTCTATTCGCATGTCACACGCGAATTCGTCGAGGCTTACTTCCACTGGTTCCTGTTTATTCGCCCCGCTCCATTCCCCGAGAACGTAATTGCCGCCACTGGCCAGTTCATTGGCGGTGGTCCCGGCGACATCGGCGCTGCATGGGCGGAAATCTATAAGGATCCCGCAGCGATCCACGCCATGTGCGAGGACTACCGCGCCTCGGCGGGCATGGATATTGGTATCGACGAAGCGGACATCGCCGCAGGCAGGAAAATCGAATGCCCCTTGAACGTCCTGTGGGGCGATAACGCGGCGATGGGACGCCAGTTCAAGGTGCTGGAGATCTGGCAGGCCGAAGGTACGCGCGTGGAAGGAAAGGCAATTCCTGGTGGACACAGCTTCCAGATGGACAGCCCGGAAGCGACCTGGACGGAACTGCGCCGCTTCCTGCCGACGGCCTGATGCATTCCATCAAGCCGAAGCGGTGAGTCAGGCCTGTCACGCACCTTGCGCGGCAGGCCTCTCGATCAGAATCGCTGACCCACGCTCAGGTACAGGCTGATCGGTTCGCCCACGAAGTAGCGCTCCGAACCGAAACCAAAGTCGGCACGCTCGGCGTAGTCGACATTGAACAGGTTCGTGATGCGCACCCCGTAGTAAGCGTTCTCGCCGAACTCTCCCTGATAGCGCAGGTTCACCAGTTCATGCCCGTCGTACTCGGCGGTGTTGGCTTCGTCCATGAAGTACTTGTCCATGTGGACCCACTCGAGCTCCACGTTGCTGCGGTCATTGATCTGCCAGCTCAGCTGCGTGCTACCGGTCAGACGTGGCGCGGTGTCGATATCGAGACCCGCTAGTTGTACCGCACCGGGGTTCACGTTGCCTTCGTAGGTGTGTTTGGCGTAGCTGGCGGCGAAACTCAGCGTCCAGGCATCAGCAAGCGCAATGCCCGTATTGAATTCCACACCGCGATGTTTTGTGCGCGCGCCGCTGATGTTGACGCGGTTGCTGTCCTGAAAGATCACATTTTCCTTATCCATATAAAACGCCGCCAACGCATAGTTCACGCGATCGACGTTGCCGCGATAGCCAAGCTCGATGCTGTCCATTTCCTCGGAGTCGAGATCAGCAACGCTCTGCGTACCCTGTAGTCGGTACACTTCACTCGTGTCGGGTGCGCGGAACGCTTTTGCAAGATTTACGTAGACCTGCTGAGAGTCAGTCAGATCGTGGATCCAGCCGAGCTGGGCTGAAACGTTGTCGTAGTCGTCGCTGCGATCGGCAGGACGGTTGAAGCGGCAACCACCTGAGGCGCAAGCCGTACCGTTCTCGCGCACACGGCCATTGGCCATACGGTTGTCGTAGTCATATTCGAGCGTTTCGTAACGGATGCCCAACGACAACTGATTGCGATCCGTGGCCTGCCATTTGAACTGCGCATACGGCGACATCAGCTTTGCAGTTACCTGATAGTCGTAGTGCCTGCCGACCGGTATCGTTGCGACTACCAGCGGAGTGCCGACGGCGGGCACAGACTGTGTTTCGCGCAGGTAGCCGTCAGTCTGCTCCATGTCGAGTCCGGTCTGCCACTGCAAGGTGTCGGTCAGCTCGCTGGCGTACATCGTTTGAATACCGAACGAATGGTGACCATTCTGCTCCAGCGGCACACCCGGGTTGAAATGCTGCAGGAATTCCATATCGGTCTTGCGGTAGTAGGGCGTCACGACGATCTGCGCATCATCGAGTTCCCAGGCAAAGCGGCTGCTCAGGCGATAGGTGCGCGCGTCGCGGAACGATTCAGGGTTCGGATTCAAGCGCTTCAGATCGTCGTTCTCATAGGCGTCGGGCCCGACGACGAAACCGGCAGTTTCCTGATTCAGGTTCGTCAGATGCAGAATGTTGGTCATGCTGAAATTGCCATCCGTGAAACGGTGCTGCAGGCTCAATTTCTGCTGATCGAAACCGGAATCGTGCTTGTAACCGCCATCGCTGTTGCCGTTGAAGCTCAGGCGCAAGCCATGTGGACCGAAGGTATCGCTGACCGTAGCGCGCACGCGGTTGTACGAGTGCGGGCCCAGTTCGTATGAAAGGTCGCGCGAGTAGGTTTCTGAAATCGATTCGCTGATGACGTTGATCGCGCCATGCAGGGCGTTGGCGCCGTACAGCACGCTGCCGGGGCCGCGGATGACTTCGATCGTGCCGGCCTGCTCCGTATTTGCTTCAAAGATCTGGTTTACGTTGCAGAAGCCGGAAGCACGCAGCGGTAATCCATCCAGCGACAGCTGGAACGCGCCGCAACTGCCCGCGCCCGACAATACCGGTGAGCGAATCGCCGTAAGACTTTCCTGGCCATTGTTGCGGCTGATCCACGTGCCGGGTACACGGACCAGAATTTCATTGATGTGCGTGTGCCGCACGAGATCGAGCGCATCGGACCCTACAGCAAAAATGCTGGCCGGCACATCGCGCAAAGCCGTCTGCTGCCTGTCGGCGGTGACAACGATCGATTCCAGCGTGTTGTCCTGCGCCGTGGCAGCTTGCGACAAGAGGGCAAGCGCTACTGCGGAAGACAAGGATTTAAAGGTTCCCCGATGTTTCATGTCGAACTCCAGCTGTGTAAAAAAACGGTGGCGTATTCTGCGGAGGCCACCAACAGGGCGTCCATACGAAAAATCATTAAACTGGCAGCTCGCTATGGGACAATTCCCCCATTCAGTCCCCAACTTATAAGTCTCCAGCCCCGATGAATTCATTGACCGACACTCAGGCCGAAGCCCTGCACTTTCAGCTGCAGCACATCGCAGGCCTGGCGCGCCTGCAGCAGCTCGAGCGCTTTGCGCATGTCGACGCCGACACGACCCGCATGATCCTGGACCAGGCCGCGGCCTTCGCCGCTGAAACCCTGGCCCCGCTCGCCGTCAATGGCGACGTCAGCGGCTGCACGCTGCGCGACGGCAAGGTAAGCCTGCCGCCTGGCACGGCTGATGCCTGGCGCACCTGGTGCGAACTGGGTTTCCCCGCGCTGGGGCTGCCGCTCGAGAACGAAGGCCTGGGCTTTCCGCTGGTCGTGCAAAGTGCCGTACAGGAAATCTGCGACGGCGCGAATCTCGCGTTCGGCATGCTCAGTATCAACCTGCGCTGCGCCGCACTGGCGCTGCTGAAGAATGCTGCGCCGGAGCTAGTCGAGCGTTGGGCATCCGGACTCATCAGCGGCAGTATCGCCAGCACGATCGTCATCAGTGAGCCGCAAGCCGGCTCCGATGTCGGACGAATACTGACCACGGCGCAGCCTGCCAGCGACGGCAGCTGGAGTCTCAGTGGCTCAAAAATATGGATTTCGTACGGCGATCACGATGCAACCGACCAGATACTGCACCTCGTGCTCGCGCGCGTGCCAAACGGCGAGGTCGGCACGCGCGGTCTCGGCTTGTTCGCGGTTCCGAAAGCGCTCGACTCGGGCGCGGCCAATGGCGTGACGGTGCTGCGTATCGAACACAAGATGGGACTGCATGCCTCGCCGACCTGCGTGCTCGACTTCAAGGATGCGCGTGGCGTTCTCATTGGCGAAGCCGGGCGCGGCCTGCAGGCGCTATTCGTGATGATGAATGGCATGCGGCTCGCGGTGGCGGTTCAGGGTGCCGCGGTCGCGAACGTGGCGACCTTGCATGCGATCGGATACGCACTGGAACGTCCTCAGGGCGGACATCCACTCGGCAAGCCAGTGATGATCAGCGAGCATGCCGACGTACGCCGCATGCTGCTCGAAATGACTGCACACAGCGAACTGCTGCGGGCACTGGCCTTGCGCACGGCAGGCTTTCTCGACCTTGCCGAAGCCCTGGAAGGAGACGCCGGGCAGCAATCACTGACCATCGGCGAACTGCTGCTGCCAGTGGCGAAGACATTGAACGCTGAAACCGCATTCGCCGTTGCCAGCCAGGGCATCCAGGTACTCGGCGGTTATGGCTACACCAACGACTATCCACTGGAACGCCTTGCCCGCGACATCCGCGTTGCGTCCATCTATGAAGGGACGAGCGGCATCCAGGCACTCGACTTCCTGAAACGCAAGGTGCTGGCGGACAAGGGCGCCAACCTTGACCGCCTGTTAAGCCGCATCCAGGCTGACACCACCACCGGCGACAGCCCCTTCACGACACCCTTGCGTGAAATCGTCACACTGCTGCAACAGACCGTGACGCATCTGTTGTCCGCCGACAGCACAGCTGAAGATGGCGCCTATGCGCTCCTGCAGCTCACCGGGCACGCCGTGCACGGCTGGAACGGACACGCCTTGTATGTTGCCGCAACCGAAACCACGGACTATCAGCAAAGACTCAGGGCCGCTCTGGAACTCTACGCGGCGGGGTTGAGCGACAGTGCGCGAGTCTGGGCCGGCAAGGCGATCAGGACGCTCCCGGGCTACCGGTTTCAGGCTAACTGAGCCGGCTCGAAAACTAGCCAGAAGCGGCACCTGGCGCGGGGCAAAAGCAATTGATCTTGCCCGCCCTATCCATTAAGTTACGAAGCCCTGCAACTCCCCGGAAGCACCGTAATATCCGGCTTTTTGCATCAGTTCCAGTCGGTTTTCCGGTTCACATTCAGTCAACTCAATAACAACAAAAAACCCATCGGAGTATTCCATGCAAGACTATCAACTGTTCATCGACAACCAGTACACACCTTCCGCTTCAGGTGCTTTCAGCGACGACATGAACCCCGCCACCAATACCGTCTACGCACGCGTGCAGAACGCCAGCAAGGCGGATGTGGAACGCGCACTTGCCTCGTCCGCGAAAGCCTTCGAGACCTGGAAAGAGCTCGGCCCCGGCGCGCGCGAGAAGTTGCTGCTGAAAGTGGCAGACCTGATGGAACAGCGCTCGAAGGAACTGGCTGAGGTACTTATCGACGAAGCAGGTTCGACTTTGTTGAAAGCCGGTTATGAAACCCATCACACGCCCGCCTTCGTGCGCTCCATGGCGGGTGAGTGCCGCCGCGTGTTCGGCGAAACCTTCCTGTCCGACTATCCAGGCGTCAAGCTGTCCTATGCTGTACGCCGTCCGCTCGGCGTCGTGGTCGCGATCGCGCCGTTCAACTTCCCTTTGCTGCTGTGCATTCGCAAGATCGGCTTTGCACTTGCGGCTGGCAACACTGTCGTGCTGAAACCTTCCGAGATGACGCCGGTGATCGGCCTCAAGATCGGTGAACTGTTCCGCGATGCTGGCTTCCCGCCCGGCGTACTGAACGTGATTCCGGCGCTGGGCGCCGAGATCGGCGACTCGCTGGTCACCGACAAGCGCGTCAAGTTCGTGACCTTTACAGGCTCCTCGAAGATCGGCCGCCAGATCGGCGCAACCTGCGCCGGCGCGGGCAAACGCTTCGCGCTCGAGATGGGCGGCAAGAATCCGATCATCGTGTTAAACGATGCCGACGTCGACTATGCGGTAAATACCGCGGCCTTCAGCAACTTCATGCACCAGGGCCAGATCTGCATGACCGGTTCGCGCGTGATCGTGGAAGCCGGTATCTATGATGAATTCTGCAAACGCTTCGCGGCGAAAGTTTGCAACATAAAGCATGGTCCGAATCCGCGCGAACCCGGCCTCGTCGTCGGTCCGCTGATTCGCACCACGCAGGCTCCATTCATCAAGGACCAGCTGGACAAGGCTGTAGCGCAAGGCGCCAAGATCCTGTGCGGCGGCAACTTCAAGGACAACGTGTTTGAACCCACGGTGCTGGCCCATGTCACGCAGGACATGAGCATCTTCCGGACGGAATGCTTCGGCCCGGTCGCGTCCGTCATCAAGGCGAATGACCACAAGCACGCGCTGGAACTGGCAAACGATTCCGAGTATGGCCTGTCATCGGCGGTTCTGACAAATGACCTGCAGAAAGCGCTTGAACTCGCGGAAGGCCTCGAAGCCGGTGCGGTACACATCAATGGCCCAAGCGTACGCGACGAGCCGGTGATTCCCTTCGGCGGCGTGAAGAACAGCGGTACCGGTCGCGAAGGTGGCCAGTATTCGATCAACGAACTGACTGAGCTGAAGTGGATCACGGTCCAGGGCGGCCAGAACAAGTATCCGTTCTGAGAAATAACAGACACAAAAAAGGGGCCGCAAGGCCCCTTTTTATTTCACGCTGTGCACGAGCATCACTAGGACTTGCCGCGTTTGATCTCGCGCTTCATCGCCTCGACGAACTGCTCGAGAGCCACGCGCAAGTCGTGCGGCAGGCTGCGGTAATCGCTCAGCAACTTGAACTCTTCCTTCGATACACTGAAATCCTCCGCAGTGTACGTCGAACTCTTCTCCGCCATGCTGAACGAACGCGGCCGCATCGGAAGCTCGCCATCGAGCAGCCAGGCCCTGCGCACGCCAAGCTTCTCGGCAACGTGCGGCGCGTGCTCCGAGGTTGGAATGGCTTCGCCTTCGCGCCACTTGCGCACAGCCTGTGCGGTCACGCCGAAAAGGGCAGCCAGCTCCTTCCCTGGTGACTCCCGATGCCCGGCTTCATTGAGCGCCAGACGAAAACGTTCAGCAAAACCTTCGCGTACATTCCTCGACACTCAGCCACCCAATCACGCGTATTTCGACTGGATAAATGCTGGTTCATTCAAAATGAACTATCAGTATCTTTGGATTTAACTTTCAGTTCCGCACATTACCGTGATATCAGAGCTTGAACACTTTTTCGGCCACGTCCTGGTAAAACTTTTTCTTCGTGGTATCGGGCATGTCCATCTTGTCCATGTCGATGACTTCCTGCGGCGAGTACTGATATGGATAGTCCATCGCATACATCACGCGATCGACGCCCGCGATCTGCTGCGCGAACTTGATCGCAGGCTCCCAGGCGACGCCGCTGTTCGTGATGTAGATATTTTCACGCAGGTAATCGCCGATTTTTTTCTTCAGCGGCTTCATGCTTTCGTAACGCGATGCTTTTACGCCGGCGTTGTGCATGTACTCGAGGCGATACAGCCAGTATGGCAGGGCTTCACCCATGTGGCCGATGATGAACTGCAGTTTCGGGAAACGATCGAATACCCCGGCAGTGATGATGCGCAGCATGTGGAATCCGGTTTCGACGCCGAACCCGAAGATCGCGCCATCGAGACCCGCGTCGACCATCGGCCCGATCATGCTTTTCGGCAGCGTGTTCGGATGCAGGTAGATCGGCAGGTCGAGCGCCTCGGCGGCTTCGAGAATGGGCCAGAACTTCTGGTCTGACAGGTATTCGCCCTGCGTATGCGAATTGATGATGATGCCGCGGAAGCCGAGCGCCTTGCAGCGCTGCAATTCCTGCGCGGCGCGCTCCGGGGCCTGCGGCGCGATCGCGATCATGCCGGTGAAGCGCTTTGGATGCTTGCGCACCGCCGCGGCCAGCTCATCGTTGCAGTCGCGCGCCAGCGTCACGGCGGTATCGCGGTCGAACACCTGCACGCCGGGCGAGGTCAATGCGATGATCTGGTGATCGATGCCCGTAGCGTCCATGTCTGCAATGCGCAAGGCATCGAGATTCGCGAGCTTTTCACGGATGAAGGTTGGGCGCACCGCGGTCGAGGCCGAGTAGAAGCCCCACAAACTGTCGAAGCCCGGATCATCCAGCGCGCGGCTTTCGTAGAGTTTGCGGTACATACGGATCAGCTCGGCCGGCGCAAAGGCTTCTTCAGTCGCGATGCGCTTGTACTTGCTGGAGAACGGAATGGGAGCAGATGCGGACATGGCATGACCTCGGCTTTATGGCAGTTTTGGCGACGCTTTGGAGACAGCGTTGAGAGCGCCGCAGTAAATCAGGAAATTCATCCCTGCTCAACCGCACCGGGCTGGATTGCCGCAGGGCTTTGCAGGATCATACGCAGCCTTTAATTCCCTCCGAAAGACCGCATAACCCAGTCCAGAAACGAGGTTCAGCACATGACTATCTTCCAGGCACCCGCCACCGTGGCAACGACCGACAAGCTCTATCCCGAATTGCAGCTCTTCATCGACGGCGAATGGATCTCGAAAGGTTCGCGCAACAGTGAGCCGGTGCTGAACCCCGCCACCGGCGAAGTACTGGGTGAATTGCCGCACGCAACCAAAGCCGATCTCGACCGCGCGCTCGCTTCGTCTCAGAAAGGCTTCAAGGCCTGGAGCAGTATGCTGCCGGAGAAACGCGGCGAGATCCTGCGCAAGGCCGCGGAGATCCTGAAACAGCGTGGCGACCAGGTGACCCGAGTCGCGACGCTGGAATCGGGCAAGCCGCTTGCGCAGTCCCGCATTGAATTGCACATGGCTACCGAAGTGCTCGAGTGGTACGCCGAAGAAGGTCGGCGCGCATATGGCCGCGTCTTGCCGCAGCGCCAGTCGGGTACGCGCATGCTCGTGCTGCGCCAGCCGATCGGTCCTGTCGCAGCATTCACGCCGTGGAATTTTCCGCAGGGAAATCCAGCGCGCAAACTCGGCGCGGCGCTCGGTGCCGGCTGCTCGTGCATACTCAAGGCTGCCGAAGATACGCCGGCCTCGGCGATATTGATGGCGAAAGCCTTGCAGGAAGCCGGTGTCCCCGCCGGCGCGGTCAACCTGGTATTCGGCGTGCCGGGCGAAGTCTGCCCCTACATCCTGCGCTCCGGCGTTGTGAGGGCGCTGACCTTCACGGGCTCGGTTCCCATTGGCAAGGAACTGACGAAGATCTGTGCTGAAAACATGGTGCGCACGACGATGGAACTCGGCGGACACGCGCCGGTGCTGGTATTCGAGGACGCCGATCTCGAAAAAGCGCTCGACCTCTGCGTCATGGCGAAGCTGCGCAACGGCGGCCAGGTGTGTGTGTCGCCGACGCGCTACTACGTGCATGAGTCGCTCTATCAAAAATTCGTCGACGGTTTCACCGCGCGCGTCAACCAGGCAAAAGTCGGCAACCCACTCGACGAAAGCAATGCGATGGGGCCGCTGATCCATGCGCGCCGCCGCGAAGCAGTCGACGCGCTGGTAAAGGACGCAATCAAGCATGGCGCCAGATTGCACACGGGCGGTGAAGCCATTCCCGGCCCCGGCACTTTCTACAAACCAACGGTCCTGTCCGACGTACCCGATAGCGCACGCATCATGAATGAGGAGCCCTTCGGCCCGGTCGCACTGATCAACCCGTTCAGGACTTACGACGAGGTCATGGAAAAAGCCAATCGTCTTCCGTACGGCCTCGCGGCATTTGCCTTCACGGATTCGGCGAAGCGCGTCAGGCTGATTGGTGAACAACTCGAAGCCGGCATGATCGGTATCAATACCTTCCAGATCTCGGTACCCGAATCACCCTTCGGCGGCATCAAGGAAAGCGGCCACGGCAGCGAGGAAGGCACCGAGGGCATGGATGTGTGCATGATCACGAAGTTCGTCAGCGAGGTGTGACGCGATGCAGTTCGTCATTACCGCGCTCGACTTCACCGATGCCGAGGCGCTCAACCGCCGCATGGCCAACCGCGACCAGCACCTCGCCGGCGTCAGGGACATGATTGCGAAGGGTCAGTTCCTCAGCGGCGGCGCCATCCTCGATGATTCCGGCAAGATGGTCGGCTCGACGCTGCATGTGGACTTTCCCGAACGCGCGGACCTGGACGCCCGGTTGAATCAGGATCCCTACGTGTCAGGCCGAGTGTGGGAAAAAATTGAGGTAAGGCAGGCACGGCTGGTACCGATCAAATAGCCGCCTTCCGTTACTAGCCAGGCAGCGGTGCCGCTTCCCGCCGCTCGCCAGGGACATCTGTCCCCGGCGCCGGGGCTTGCTCGGCCTTGATCGCTGTCGCGGCCTTTTCCAGTTGCCCCGTGGCGTACAGATGCACGATCTGCGCGAGCAGTGACTGCAGGGGCACGCCTTCCGCCAGCGCCTGACGA
>JBEGWB010000096.1:0-9315 GCA_041178065.1 Pseudomonadota bacterium
GGCATTGGCTGCAGCTTCGCGATTTCGTCGTTCGCCACGCGCATGCCGCCCAAGGGTCGCTACATTCATGCAACGCTCGATCCGGTCGACCTGAACAAGGACATCCAGGCCGAGATCGGCATTGCTGGCGATGCGAAGCTGACGCTGCAGGCGCTGATCGCCGAACTGAAGACGCTCGATCTGGCGAAAGCGAAAGCACGCAAGGACTCGACGCCAGCCGCGATTGCGAAGAATCGCGCCGAATGGATGCAGGAGTGGCTGCCGAAGCTCACGTCGAATCAAACACCGATGACGCCGTACCGCGTCATCTACGAACTCAACAGGCTGGTCGACAAAAGCAAGGTCGTCATCACGCATGATGCCGGCAGCCCGCGCGACCAGCTGGTTCCGTTCTGGGAAGCGACGTATCCGCTGACGTACATCGGCTGGGGCAAGACGACGCAGCTCGGTTACGGACTGCCGCTGGCGATGGGCGCGAAACTCGCGAAGCCCGATCATCTCTGCATCAACGTGTGGGGCGATGCGGCGATCGGTTTCACCGGCATGGATTTCGAGACGGCGGTGCGCGAGCGTATTCCGATCCTGTCGATCCTGTTCAATAACTTCAGCATGGCGATGGAGATTCCGATCATGAAAGTCTCCGACGAGAAGTACAACACCTGCGACATCAGCGGCAACTACGCTGACATGGCGAAGGCCTTCGGTGGCTATGGCGAACGCATCACCGATCCGAACGACATCGTCAATGCACTGAAGCGCGGTATCGAAGCGACGCAGCGCGGCCAGGCGGCCTTGCTCGAGTTCATCACCTGCAAGGAGCTTGCAATGTCGCTGATCTACTCGAGCTATGGTGGTACCAAATGAAGACGATGCGCGCGCGCTTGATGAGGGCTGCCGTCGTGGCAGCGGTGCTACAGGCCAGCCTCACGCTGGCCGCCGAGCCTCCTGCCATCGAAGAGACCATCGACATGTCGGTGGCCGTGGGCAATGGCCTCAGTGAAGTCATGGGCCTTATGGACGCGCGCCAGTTCGCTGAAGCGGAGGCCGCCTTGCAGCGCCTGCGCGCGATGACGCTGAACGATTACGAGAAATCGCGCGTGCTACAGACCTCGGCGCAGCTGAACCTTGCGGCGCAACAGTATCCGGAAGCGATCGCAGACTACGAAGCGATCCTGCAAACGGAGAACCTGCCTGAGGCCGAGCGCGTCGCGACGATCGACGTCCTCGGCCAGGTGCATCTGCAGGTGCAGGACTGGGACAGCGCGCTGGGATACCTGCTCGACCTCAATCAGAGCCAGGGCGGCAGCAATATGGAAACGCTGTTCCGCATCGCCTTTTCCTACAGCCAGCTGGGCAAGCCCGCGGAGGCAATTCCGTACATGGAACAGGCCATTGTCCAGGGCGGCGCGGGCGCCGGTGAAGCGTATTACTCCAACATGGCCACGCTCTACATGGCCGTCAAGGACGATGCCCACGCGCGCGCCACACTGGAACAGCTGATTCAAAAGTTTCCGGACTCAGCCAACAGGGCTAGCTACCAGCAAAACCTCGACATCCTGAACGCGCGTGCCGCCGCACGCTAGCATCAATCGCGCTGTTCAATAACGTTATCGTCGAGGCACAAACGTCAGGCCTGCGGCGCCTCGCGGCGCAATTCATTGCTTAAGCACATATACGTGTTACCCTCACCTGCATCCGCGCAAGTCATTCCTCGCAAGCCAATCCCGCACAACCTGCTGATACCAACGGTTATCTGCAAGGTCCTCCTTCCCCGTTTTGCCTGCATGCGACACGCGTGTGCGCAAAGGAACAGCCCATGAAGCCAGTCGACGTTCGCAACGCGAGCATCCTGATCGTCGATGATCAGGAAGCCAATGTAATCCTCCTGGAAGAAATGCTGAGGAGCTACGGCTATAAACGCGTGTTATCGACAAAGAATCCGACTGAGGTCTGTGCGCTGCATCGCGAGCACGGCTTTGACCTGATCCTGCTCGACCTGCAAATCCCGATCATGGACGGCTTCCAGGTCATGGAGGCGCTCAAGACCAGTTCCGTCGACCCCTATCTCTCCGTCATCGTGTTGACCGCGCAGCCTGGCTACAAGCTGCGCGCCTTGCAGGCGGGAGCGAAGGACTTCATCAGCAAGCCCTTCGATCTCGTCGAAGTCAAGGTGCGCATCCACAACGCGCTCGAAGTGAGACTGCTTTACAAGGAGCTGAAGGGCTACGCCACGGCACTCGAACAGCGCGTGCAACAGCGCACCGCCGAATTGCAGGAAAGCGAAGCGCGTTACCGGGCGCTCACGGAGCTCGCGTCCGACTGGTACTGGGAACAGGACGACAAGGGCAATTTCACGAAGGTGTCCGGGCCAGTGCAGGAAATGCTCGGCATAGACGCGGATGCGGCGACGAATTCGCCGAGCGAGCAGGATGCGGCGGACGCTAATACCGCAGAGCGCGCCGCGCTGCAAAGCAAGATTGCAGCGCGCGAGGCCTTTCTCGACTTTGCCTTTACGCGCACACGGCCCGATGGGTCGCGGCAAGCTTTCCGCGTGAGCGGGCAGCCGATGTTCGACCGGGCCTGCACTTTTATCGGGTATCGCGGCATCGGCGTGGAGACCACGCCAACAGGGAGTGTGAACAATCAATTCGAAAATCAGCGCGACGCATAGCCAGAAGCCCGGCCATAACCATCTGCTGGCGGCCATGCTGCCAGCGGAGGCGGAACGGCTCGTTCCAAATTTGCAGCTCGTGCAGCTGCCGCTCGGCACGCTCCTGTATAGCCCCGGCGAACGCCTGCAGCATGCCATTTTCCCGACGACGGCAATCGTGTCGCTGCATTACGTGACGGAGTCGGGCGCGGCAGCGGAAACTGCTGGTGTCGGCAACGAAGGACTCGTTGGCATCGCGCTCTTCATGGGAGGCACATCGATGCCGGGTTCGGCCCTGGTGCAAACCGCGGGCTTCGCGTACAGGCTCGAAGAGCGCTACCTGAAACAGGAATTCGGACGCGCCGGCAGCATGCAGGCATGCCTGTTGCGCTACACCCAGGCACTGCTCACGCAAGTCGCGCAGACCGCGGTGTGCAACTGTCATCACTCACTGGAACAGCGTTTGTGCCGATGGCTCTTGCTGACGCTCGATCGCTGTGTGTCGCAGGATCTGGTGATAACCCAGGAACTTGTCGCCGGTATTCTCGGGGTGCGCCGCGAAAGCATCACCGAGGCAGCCGGCCTGCTGCAGCGTGCCGGCTATATCAATTCACGCCGTGGGCATATTTCGGTCGTCGACCGCCGCGGCCTCGAAGCCGCCGCGTGTGAATGTTATGCAGTCGTCAGGAAGGAACTGCTGCGGTTGCAGGCTGACACGGACTACTGACCGAGCGCCGACGGCGTACCGGCTTTCTATTTTTTTACTTTAAAGGGACATGCCCCATGCCCGCCACCACGGAACAGGCCCGACAGGATTTTTTGCTGAAAACCGGCGCGCTCCATAACGCCATCCTGCACAGCGCAAACTTTTCCAGCATCGCCACGGATGAAGCCGGCATCATTCAGCTGTTCAACGTGGGCTCCGAACGCATGCTCGGCTACGCTGCTGCCGATGTCGTCAACAAGCTTTCGCCCTGCACGTTTTCCGATGCGCAGGAACTGCTGCTGCGCGCCGAAGCGCTGAGCCTGGAGCTTGGTGTCATCATCCAGCCCGGTTTCGAGGCGCTGGTGTTCAAGGCCGCACGTGGCATCGAGGACATCTACGATCTGACTTACCTGCGCAAGGACGGTAGCCGTCTGCCGGCCACGGTATCAGTCACCGCCTTGCGCGACGAAGGCAATACCATCATTGGCTACCTGTTAATCGTTACCGACAACACCGCGCGCCGGCAGATCGAGATCGAGCGCAAACTTGCCGAGGCCGAGTTGCTGATCGCCATGGAAGCCGCGGAAAAAGCCAATCGCGCCAAGTCCGAATTCCTGTCGAGCATGAGCCACGAGCTGCGCACGCCGCTCGGTGCGATCCTCGGTTTTGCGCAACTACTTGAGTCCGGCGAACCGCAACCGACGGAGCGTCAGCAGCGCTGCATTGGACAGATCCTCAAGGGAGGCTGGTACCTGCTCGAGCTGATCAACGAGATTCTTGATCTCGCGCTGGTCGAGTCGGGAAAATTGTCCTTGTCACTGGAACCGATCGCGCTCGCGGAGATCATGCTGGAATGCCAGATGATGATCGAACCCGACGCGCAGAAGTACGGCGTCGATGTCAGCTTTCCTCCCGTTGGTCGCCAGTACCACATCAGGGCAGACCATACGCGCCTGAAGCAGATCCTGATCAACCTCCTGTCGAACGCGCTGAAGTACAACAAAGCCGGCGGCAAGGTGGTGATCCGCTACAAGACCGATGGACTTTCACGCATTCGCATATGCGTCGAGGATACCGGCGTGGGCATGACGCCGCCGCAAGTGGCGCAGCTGTTCCAGCCCTTCAACCGCCTCGGCCGCGAGTCGAGTGCTGTCGAGGGCACGGGCATCGGCCTGGTCATGACGCGGCGCCTGACAGAACTGATGGGCGGCACGATGGGAGTCGACAGCATCGCCGGGCAGGGCAGTGTGTTCTGGATTGAATTTCAGCTCAGCGCCGCGCCGGCGCTGGCCGGCTCACTGTCGCATGCATCCAGTCCAGAGCCCGTCACGGCAAGTGGGCATCAGCACACCTTGTTGTACGTCGAAGACAATCCCGCGAACCTGATGCTGGTCGAGGATCTCATCGCACGGCGTCCCGACATTCGGCTGCTCAGCGCACGCGATGCCGCGGGCGGCATGAAGCTGGCATTCACCGTGGTGCCCGATGTCGTGCTGATGGACATCAACTTGCCCGGCATGAGCGGGCTTCAGATGATGATGGAGCTCGCTGCCCATTCGACCACCGCTCACATTCCCGTGATAGCGCTGAGCGCGAATGCCATGCCGCGCGACATCGAGAAGGGTCTGGAGGCGGGCTTCTTCCGCTATATGACCAAGCCGATCCGCGTCACTGAATTCATGGAAACGCTGGGCGTGGCCTTTGCCTATGCGAGGGCGGCAGCGGCAGCGAAGGCAGATCTGAAAGCCCTGTAGCAAAATGTGGCCTGCTTGGTTCGCTAGCGCACCAAGCTTCAGGTGCCCCCTGTCCTAGACTGCGCGCCAATACCTGTCAGCCCATTCGCCGTGTCGGCCTGGGCATCGAACCAGGTTGGAGCCGAAATGAAAATAACAACAAGTCCGCAATCCCTTGGCCTTTTGCTGCTGTGCTGCTGCCTCGCCGCCTGCAACGATCAGGCTGTACCCGGCGCCAATGCAGCGCCGGTGCCCGCGGCAATGGCAGTAGCTGCCCCGGCCGCGCCTGCGCAGGACCCTGTCTGCAGCAGCTGCGGAATCGTGCGCTCGATCACTGAACTGAAACAGGACGGCGGCGCGAGCGGTGCCGGCGCAGTCATCGGCGGTATCGTCGGTGGCGTTGCCGGTAACCAGGTCGGTGGTGGTTCAGGCAGGAAGATCGCGACAGCCGCAGGCGTCATCGGCGGCGCGCTTCTCGGCAACGAAGTCGAACAGAACCGCAACGGTTCGAGCGCCTATGAAGTCGTCGTCGACATGGAGAGCGGCAGCCAGCAGGTCGTGACGCTCAGCAGCGTGGCAGGCATCAGTACCGGCGCAGCGGTCCACGTGCGCAGCGGAAATATCACCCTGCGGTAAAGGCCCCGGCCCTCGTCCCATCATTCCGCATCACAACAGCACGCCAAATCCATCCGTCTCAGCGGATGAAATATCCCAGGAAGAAACATGAAAACAGCAGTAAACAAGATTAATGCCGCTCGTAGCATCCTTGCGCTCGCCTTGCTCGCCACACTGGCAAGCCCCGCAACTTTTGCCGCCGAAGAGGGCTGGTATGCAGGCGCTGCGGTGGGCCGTAGCGACGAAGACGTCAATTTCGACAAGGTGTTCCGCTCGGTCCTGCCCGCGGGCGTCAGCCTTGCGTCGTACACCAGTGGCGATCGCGATATCGGCTTCAAGGTGTTCGGCGGCTACCAGTTCAACCAGTTTCTCTCGCTTGAAGGCGGTTACTTCGATCTGGGCAAGTTCCATTACGAGGCAACTACGCTGCCGACTGGCCGCCAGTTCGGCAAACTCGAAGTCGATGGCTATAACCTTGATCTCGTCGGCACGCTGCCGCTGACGCCAAAACTTTCCGCGCTGGCCCGCCTCGGTTTCAACTGGGCCGATAGCGGCACCCGGCTCGCCGGCAGCGGCGCCATACCGACCACCTACCGCACGCTGCGCGAAGACAACAGCAACTATAAATACGGCCTCGGCCTGCAATATGCGCTCTCGACGGCGTTCGATATGCGTCTCGAAGCCGAACGCTATCGCATCGACGAAGCCAGCGGCAGCAAAGGCGACATCGACCTGCTGTCGGTCGGCTTCGTCTATCGCTTTGGGCGCAAGGCGCCGGTTGCCGTAACGCCGACGCCCGCACCGGCCGCGGTTGCCGCCACGCCACGGCCCACGCCCACGCCCGCGCCGACGCCGGCAGCTGCGCCAGCGCCGACGCGCGTATCGTTCGCGGCCGACTCCCTGTTCGATTTCAACAGTTCGGTCGTCAAACCCGCGGGCAGGACCGAGCTGGATAAACTCGCAAGCGATCTGCGTGGTGTCGACTTCGATACCATCCTCGTCACCGGCCACACCGACAGGATCGGCGCGCAGGCTTACAACCTGCGCCTGTCGAACGAGCGTGCAACAGCCGTCAAGGACTACCTCGTCATGTCCGCCGATATTGCCGCGGCAAAAGTCACGACGCGCGGCGTCAATGGCGCCGAGCCGATCACGACGCTGGCGCAGTGCAGCGACAACATGCCGCGCGCCGACCTCATCGTATGTCTGGCGCCAGACCGCCGCGTGGAAGTGGAAGTAAGCGGTACCCGCCCACGCTAGTACCAGGGCTGTCGTACACGGAAAGCAGGCCTCGGCCTCCTTTTTCGTTTGTGGCGCCAGCCGCTGCGAGGGCAAAGAACCGATTTGCATAAACCCGTGCCAGCGTGGGCCAGCGTACAGAGCGGCCTGCGCGCCTGCTGTTACTGTCTGTCCATCAAACAGGTAATTCGTCCCGGCACCTGCTCGGGGCCCACCCAACACACAGGAACACTAATGAAGACTTCACTCAAGAACTCGATTTACAAGTACTACAACGGCCAGGAGCCAACGCTCGAGAACGGAAGCGTCCCCGTACCCAGCCTCGTCGACCGCTTTCGTGGCACCTGGAACGACCATGTCGACGCCGCGAAATATGCATTCACGCTGCTGAGCGAACGCGAGCTGGTGAGATCCGAAGGCCGCTCCGAAAACCTGGCCTGGCTGCTCCAGGGCCGCTACACGATGTCGCCGCGCGACGCGAAGGTCCAGGTCGAAAAATTCATCCAGAAGTGCGGCTATTGAACGCGCCGCGTCTGCTTCGCAACACTCATCTTCAAGGGACAAGTCACATGAAACTGGACACACACACGATGGAACACGGAAGGCCGGGTGGACGTGCCTCTGCTGCATGGAAGCTCATTGCCGCAGTGGCGCTGCTGTCGCTGACAGCCTGTGCATCGATACCCGAAGCGCCTGAGCAGCAACTACAGGCAGCGGAGCTCGCGATCACCGGTGCCGAGCAGGCCGGCGTTGCCGACTACGCCGCACCCGAGCTGAACCAGGCGCGCGAGAAACTGGCAAGCGCGCGCAGCGCCGTCGTCCAGGAAGACATGGTGCTGGCCATGCGCCTCGCCGAAGAATCCAAAGTCGAAGCCGACCTCGCCTCCGCGAACGCGGAAATGCTGAAGGCGAAAGCCGTCAACGACGAGATGCAGGACAGCATCGATACCCTCAAACAGGAATTGCAGCGCAATTCAGGAGCACGTCAATGAAACCGATTCCCCATAGCTTGAAAGGTCTCGCCATGTTCGCAAGCGCCGCGCTGATGCTTTCAGCCTGTACCAGCACTACGCCACCCGAGGGCGCCGCCGCCGTGCGCGCCAGGCTGACCCAGCTGCAAAGCGAATCACAGCTGGCCACGCTGGCGCCGGTCGAAATCCGCGATGCGGAAGACGCGCTGCGTCTTGCCGAGAAGCCGCAATCCGATGAAGTGCTTGGCGAACATCTCGTGCTGCTCGCCGATCGCAAGGTCGACATTGCGCGCTCCTGGGCGCAGAGCCGCCTCTACGAAGTACAGCGCGAGGACCTGAGCCGTCAAAGCGAACAGGCGCGCCTCGACTCACGCACACGCGAAGCCGATCGCGCGCGCCAGGATGCCGACATCGCGCGCGGCGAGACGGACATTGCACAGAACGAGGCGGCGATAGCACGCAACCAGACGAACGCCGCACGCGGCGACGCCGCGGCAGCGCGCAATGCGACCGGTGTCGCGCAGGATCAGACTGCCGCGGCACGCGCGCAGACCGGTATTGCGCAGGCAGACGCGGCAAACGCCCGCGGCCAGGCCGACATCGCACGTAGCGCGAGCGCGGCGCTGCAGCGCGAGAACGACGAACTGCAACGCCAGGTCGAGGAGCTCAATGGCCGTGCCACGGATCGCGGCCTGGTCATCACGCTCGGCGACGTGCTGTTCTCCACCGGACAGGCCACGCTCCGGGACGGCAACACCAGCAACCTCGACAAGCTCGCGGTATTCCTCAAACGCTACCCCGAACGCAGCGTTGCAATCGAAGGCCATACCGACAACGTCGGCGACGACGGCTCCAACATGACGCTGTCGAAAGACCGCGCCGATGCAGTGCGCAGGTACCTGGTGACGGAAGGCGTCGCGACGGAACGCTTCGTTTCCTCCGGCATGGGCGAAACCGCGCCGGTAGCCAGCAATGACTCGGACACCGGCCGGCAGCAGAACCGCCGCGTCGAAGTCATCATTGCGGATGCGCGTTAGGCTCGGCGAGTGCTGCGCCGCGAGAGGCACAGTTCATGGAAAACAATGCCCGCGATTGCGGGCATTTTTTTGCGGCCAGGATCCATGACGCTGCGCTAAGCGCTTGTCACCTGGAACAGGATTCAAAACCGGAGCGCCGCGATCAACGCCGCCTTGTCGCGCACCATGTTGCCCGATTGCCCGGTTTCGAGCAGGCATTTGAGATCGCAGAGCACGAGCGTGAAACCCTCCGTCATGTTGATCGCTTGCGCCGTAATATCGGGGCCGCTGAATCCACTGACGTGTACCGTTACCCGCGTGCCGATGCCGACATGCGGATGAAACAGCATCTTCACGAAGATATCGTCGGACCAGGTATAGGCAA
>JBEGWB010000097.1:0-5592 GCA_041178065.1 Pseudomonadota bacterium
CGCGACCGATCTCGCCAAAGCCGACGAGCACCCAGCGCGAGCCATGGATTTCACGAAAACCGCGGTGTTTCCAGCCCTTTGCAGCCTGCTGGGTCTGGTTGTCGACGACGTGCTGGTAATGCGCCAGCACCTGCCCGAGCGTGAACTCGGCAATGGCGATTGCCTGCGCGTGGTTATTCGTGACGATAACGTCGCGTTCGACGAGCTCGAGATACGGCAACTTGTCGAGGCCGGTATTGATCGTGTGCAGCCACCTGATCGATGGCGACTGCAGCATCAGCGCGAAGTAAGGCCGCAACTTTTGCGAAAAGAACAGTTCACTGTGAATCCAGAACCACTCCGGCGCAATGTCGCTGAACCCGACCTCACGGCCCTTGTGGAAGATCCGCCCGTCTTCGTCGTAGACAGCCACGTCGAGCGCCGGCGCGATCGCGCTGATGCGCTCGCGCAGGCGTTCATAGCTGGGTTTGTAATAGAGCGCCTGTGTCATTCAGGACGGCTTACGGAATCACGAAGGTGGAGTCGAGCGTATAGAAAGGCTTGTCCAGGCCTTTCGCGCTGATCTCGGCGGCGTCGCTATGTTTCGTGATATCGACGCGGAAATCCTTCACTGAGAAGATCGTATCGGAGTTCACGTACGGCGAGTGGTTGAAGTACATCATGGTCGTGAAGTCGTCATGGCCTTGTGCATGGATCATGAAATGAATGTGGCAGGCGCGATAACCGTGGCGACCGAGTTTTTCGAGCATCGCACCGGTTGGGCCCGAGGTCGGCACGGGATAGTCGCCCGGCACCACCGTCTGGAAATCGACCTTGCCATGCGCGTCGGTGCGGAAGCGTGCGTAGAAATTCCACTCAGGCAGATAGTCGCGCTGCACGTAGTAGTAACCCTCGCCGTTCGGCTGCCACACATCGACGAGCGCATTCGGAATGACCTTGCCGTTTTTATCCTTGATGGTCAGCGTCACGAACATCGGATCGTCCTTCGCACCGATTTCGCCGATCAGCTCGCCGGACTTGCGTTCGGGCAACTTGTCGAAATACAGCGGGCCTTCGACGTTCATTTCGGTGGTGCCGTGGCCGTGGTTCTTCTTGTCCTCGAGCAATACGCAGGTTTCCGACATGCCGAGGCAGTCGGTCATCAGCGTGATCTCGCCCATCGGGAAATCCTGGTTGGGCTGCGCGAGCTTGAACAGGAACTGGCGTCCGATCTCGAGCTCGGCGGTCGTCAGGTTCACCTCACGCTGGAAGGCATGCAGGTGCTTGACGAGGCTGGCGTAGATTTCGTGCAGGCGTGGATTCGACTTGCCCTTGTCGCCGTGGTTGATTACGGCATCGGTGATGTTTTCAAGCGTGATGCGGGTCATGGCCTTCCCCTTGCGGTTGTTATTTTGATGGTGGTGGATGATACCCAGCCTTCGCCCCTCGGGCTACGGCGGGACGAGCGCTGCCTGCGCCGCTGCCGGGCGGGGGCGCAATCCCTGCTGGAGCAAGCCGGCAACGGCGGCCGCGGCCAGTTCGGCTCCATTTACCGAGGCACTGACATTGACCGCCTGGAGTGCCACCGCGGTTTCGCGGCGCAGCATGTCCAGTGCGGCGCCCTGCCCCGCGGCAAGGTCGGCTACGACCTCGGGACTTAGCGCGCCCACCTGCGGCAGCAGCGCGAAGTCGCTCAGGGGATGCAGCGCGTTCAGCAGTTTCGGACCGGCGATCTGCGGCGCGATGTGCGCCGGATCGACGCGGCGGAGCAGCGACAGGATCGTATGCATCAGGTAGGGAAGCACCGGGCAGCCGCTGCGGAATACACACACGGCGTTATGGACATTACGCCGGGCCCGCAGTCGCCCATCGCGCCACTCGACCCAGACTTCCTGGCCGAACGCGCAGGTTCCGTCGAAATCCAGGCGCAGGTCCTGGTCGAAAATCAGCAGGTCCGCATCGAACCACACCACTTCGTCGTAGCCCTTTTCCACCGCCTCGCGCATCAGCACCAGCCGTGCGTAGTCGGTCGCAACCGGCAGCTTGTTGCCGACCTTCGCCAGGTACCACTGCGGCACGCGGTCGAAGATCTCATCGCCCACGAAGCGGTAGTCATGGCCGCGCAGCGCGGTCCAGCGCTCGACGCTGGCAAGGCAGGCTGATACCCAGGACTCGCGCTGGGCCGGACTGCAGGACTGGATGACAAGGGTGGGCATGTGTGGCGCGTCAGTTGTGGAAAGCCTGAACTCACATGCGGAGGATGGCGGTCAAGTGCCTGAAGGGAATACCTGAACGGGAGCCGCGCGCTGATCCGCATGAAGCTGATCTAATGTGCTAAAGAAAGTCGGGTTTGTCCAATCTATGGCATTTATACTTTAAGCACTGCCAAACCTGTGACATCGTACTTGTCAGCAGCATCGTACCCAGAGCATGGTCTTGGCACTTGGCCCGTCGAACCGATAACAGCGTGGCACATCCAGGCAGCATCGGACCGCAGCTCTTGTCGTAACCATTGTCATAACTAAAAAGGAGATCGCATGAAAACACGCACTATCCTCGGCCTCGCCGTGTTGCTCGCC
This sequence comes from Pseudomonadota bacterium, assembly GCA_041178065.1. GTDB lineage: Bacteria > Pseudomonadota > Gammaproteobacteria > Pseudomonadales > Pseudohongiellaceae > CAILUG01. Next base: position 2,559 of record JBEGWB010000097.1, read on the forward strand.
AGCGTTAATGCTGCCGCCCAGGCGCCGGCCGCCGCCCCTGCCGAACCCCAGCCCTATCGCGTCGGCACGCCGCTCGGCGCCATTAATGAAGCGGGCGCGGCCACGCCGATGTCGGACAACGTCAAGGTTTACGGTAGCTTCCGTTTTGCCGAAAGCTGCACCTTCGATCCCGAGCGCAACCTGATCCTGGCGATGAACGCGGGCATCGCCAACAACCTGCAGGAAAACGACGGATACGTGTCGCTGATCAATCCCGACGGCAGCGTGCACACATCCAAGTGGATCGGCGTGACGCGCGATGGCCTGACACTGCACCACCCTCTCGGCAGCGCGATCGCCAACGGTGTGCTGTATACGGTGGATGGCATCGTGCTGCGCTCCTTCGATCTGAAGACCGGCAATCCGCTGAAGTCGGTCGAACTGACCGGCGCCACTTTCCTCAACGGTATCGGCGTGACTGAAGACGGCACGGCGTATATCTCCAACACGCAGCCGCCGCAGCGCATCTACAAAGTCACCGCTGAAGGCGAGGTATCGGTCTTCGTCGATGGCGAACCCCTGGCCACGCCGAATGGTGTCGCCATCGACAAGGACGGGAATATTGTGGTCGTCAACATCGCGAGCAATGCGGTGCTGACTTTCAATCCCGCAGGCGAGCTGATCCTGACGGAAAACTCGGTCGAAGCCGGCAATGACGGCATTGTCATCACTGAGGACGGCACGAAGTACACGAGCAGCGTGCGCTTCGGCAGCGTGTCGCGTATCCGCCCCGGCCAGCCGGCTGAAGTCATCGCCTCGGGCATCCCGAGCGCCGCATCGATGTGCTACGACTCGGTGCAGAAGCAGCTCGTCATCCCGATGAACCCGAACGACGCACTGGCGTTCATCAAGCTGTAATTGAGTCCACCTTGCAAATGGGGTCAGAGCCCAATTGATTTATAAAGAGGGGCCAAAGCCTCTTAACAAAACAAATGGGCTCTGACCCCATTTGTTTTTCGCAGGAGTTATCCCATGCCCGTCGCCGTATTGGCCCGACTCTTCGTCAAACCCGAACACACGGCTGCCTTCGAGCGCGCCTTTTGCGCGTACCAGGACGAGGTGCGCGCTGTCGAACCGGGCAACCTCTTCTTCCACCTGCAACGCGCGCGCGACAATCCCTGCGCGTATGTGGTCATGGAACAGTATCGCGACGAAGCCGCACTCGCCGCGCATCGTAGCTCTGAACACTACAGGGCGATTCCCTCAGTGTTCGGCGCCTTCATGCAGGGTCCACCCGACATCCAGGTGCTCGACAGCATCGGGATCTGATCACGGCATCCACAGCGCTTACCGTGCTATAGTCCGGCGCGCAAGGCATCCACTTTCAAGCGAGGAATTACTTATGGCAAAGGGCATGGAAAAGAAAAAAGACGTGAAGAAGAAACCGCAGAAAACCCTGAAAGAAAAGCGCGCCGAGAAAGCCGCGAAAAAATCCTGAGCCCTACCCCAAAGCGCTGAGGTCTGCGCATGCAGTCTCAGCGCTTCGCGTATGGTCCGGCTCCGCTCACTCAGCGCCAGCGCGCAAATTATCGGGGCTCAGGTAGGCGCTGAGGTCACTCAGCTCCTCATCATCGATCTCGGTCTTACGAAAGAATGGCATGATCGACACGCCCGTCCTCACATAGAAACTGACGATGTCCGGCGTCAGATCGAGGCGCTGCTCCAGCGCCGCCGGCTTCTCCCCCTTGTAGAGGAACTGCAACGCAGCCGTACCGGGATGCTTGCGCGGTTCCACGTCATGGCAGGGACGGCACCAGTCGTCGAACACGACCTTGCCCGCCACCGGATCCGCTTCCTGGGCCTGCGCCGGATGGAGCACGGCAACCACTGACAATACGCCAAGCGCGAACCTGGCTCCCGCGTGCGCAGACACTGCACATCCGCGGACGTGACGCAGTTTGCAGCACGTGGCTCTCACAAGGGCCTGTGTCCAGTCGCTTTCCCGTAAATCAAGCATTGCCGCCTCCTTCCCGCAGATGCCGCGGCCAGATGCCATAGCGTCCCGCCGAGATGATCCCGTTTGGGTCGATCGCGTCCTTCAGCGTTTCATGGAGGCGCAACAAGGCGCCGTTGTTGAAGGAGTAGGCCGCCGCGCAGTCGTCCATGAAGGCCGTATGCGTGCGGTATTCGCCCCAGCCATGCTCGGCAGCGACACGCACAAGTTCGCGGAATATCTCTCGGTTCTTGCGGTTTTCCGCGACATCGCGCGTAACGCTGAAGCCGAGGAGGATCGTAAAGGTGCGCTGGTGGTACGACTGCGGAAACACGTTGAACACGGTCGATGCGCCCATGTCGCGCAAGACCTGCCCCATGACCTTCTGCGATTCCAGCACCGCGGCGCCCGTCATCGGAATCACCGGCGAAAACCCGAGGTGGCCGTTGCTGCCCGTGGGATTGAAGTTGGAACGCGCGCCGAGCGAGAACACCGACAGCGAAGGAATGCCGAGATAGTTCTCGTCCTGCGTGTTCTGGATTTCTTCCTCGCTCAGGGGAAAGCGTAAATTCTCCTGGTCCACGAAACGCACGCCTTCGATATGCGCGAACTGTGTCTTCACGTATTCCCACGAAACGTCATTGATCGAGGGCGGACCGTAGAACTTGAACTGCGAGGACCAGAACGGCGTATTGTTCGACGCAGCGAAGGCGTCGAGCACCGCGATGTCTTCTGCATTCGCGCGCAAGTAGCGCTCGTTGAGTTCAGGATTCTGTCCGAGCGTGAAACTCATCGGCGACTGCAAGCCTGTGCCGCAATTCAACACGCCGGAGTTCATCATGCGCGCGGTGACTTCGACGAGCTGATGAATGTCGTTGTACTTCATCACCTGTACGGAGCCCGAACGATAGGCTTCCGGCGCCGGCAAGAGCCAGATGCCCATCTTAGTGACGACGCCGAAGTTCGACTGGCCGAACAATCCATCGACCCAGGGACCGAAGCCCCAGCGGTATTGCTGCCAGGTTTCCGCGTTCGGCAGTGCGCCCATGCCGGTGCGCACGA
>JBEGWB010000098.1:0-11875 GCA_041178065.1 Pseudomonadota bacterium
ACGTATTCGGGAGGAGTCTGCGCTCGCGGTCTGGGTATTCAGTCTGTTCCTACGTCCTTGTTCGGAATCACTCTGCCGCAAAACGTGATCGACACTGTCGAAGCGCTCATCGTGGCCGTATGGCTTAATCACGAAAACGCACGTGTGACGCACAAGTATGGATCAAACACGGTCGAAAACGTCGAGAGGGGCTTTTTTGCGGACTCGCAATCCGCTGCCGTCAACGCAACGCTGATATATCTCGCCGATGCTGTGATACCGGACCAGATCGCGTATTCCGATAGTTACGTCGGGGGACATGTCGCGGCAGATACTGGCCGGGTATGTAACATGACCGACAAGACTTCCGGCGTGTATTCATCGATGCGTTCCGGGATACTGGGCTCCAATAGCACGAACTACAGCCTCCTTTTCCATAATTGCCAACATTGGGCCGCAGCCCGGCAGATGTAGGGGACGGTGTGAGAAACAATCATCTGACGGCAATAGTTGCTTTTGTCATGTGCTTATCCTGCTCCCCTGATGTTTGGGGAGCAGGACTTGAGCGCTTCGCGGCGCTCGATGAACAACAAAAGCAGGAGTTCATATCCCAATTTCAAGCACACATTTTCGACTATCAGAATGTCGACAATTCACAAATCAACGAAGTCGTCGATTATGGGATTCGTCACCGTTCAGATGAGATTCGAATGCAGGTAATCGCGGGAGTCGCGTATGAGGCAATGGCATCGGTCAATGAAGGTGGCCAACCCAGGCGCGCAGTGAACGAAATTCCTGACCTCAAGAGCGTGCTTGTGAGCCAGATCAGGCAAGGACTGCGTGATAGCTCCTGGATACAGCGCAAGGAGGTTCCTGCCTGGTGGCTGGGTTACATCGTATTGGCGGCTTACTATCCGAACGACCTCGAGGTCGAGGATCTACTTGTGGATAGTGTCGATGCGCTGCCAGGAACCACCGGGGATTTCATGGAATTCCTGACGCTCGGCAAGTTCGATTCGGAGAGGGTTACGGAGCTTCGCTATGCAATGGCGATGAACGCGGATCCAACAATCGCATTGAAAGCAATACGAGGCATAGGGCGGACGCGTCCTGAGGACGGCCTCGATGCGCTCGTACGGGCGCTTTCACGGCAGGACAATGCGCTCGCGGAAGTTTTCGAAGCATTTGCGGCATATGGGGAGGCAGCCGTTCCCTTCTCATTCATACTGGAAGCCAGGTTTGCCGAAGTGCAGTCCGATCTGCCGGAGCCGCTGACAAACATTTCATTACAGAGAATGCAGGAATCCCTCGAAAGGATTGCAGCACTCAAGGAATGAACCCGAAAACACGTTGGAGGAAGCCATGTGCATCGCCATCGCCCGTCGATATGTAAAAGTAGTGATGCTGCTTTTCCTTGCAACGCTCGTCGGAGCTTGCAACGGCGGCGCGGAATTTGCGACGCAGCCGGAGAAGGTCAGATCCTTCCTTGGACATACGAATAGCCGGGTTCTCGAAAAGGGCAACCTGGTCATCTATTCCCGAGGAAATAAAGACATTTACAGCGTACTGCGTCTCGGGACGCCTGATGCGCTTTTTGACGGAAGCCCGCGTCTATTCATCTCGATTCAGGGAATGCCGCCGCTTGACCTGTCACGACCGGATATCGTGCGGGTCTTGCGCGGCTCCATCCCGTCACCCGTGCCAGGGCCGACGCTTCGGCTGTCACAATATGATCCGATTTCCAATGAAGTCGAATTCTGGCCAGAAGGAACTGAGCGAATGCAGTTCAATGATTACGTGTTTTACGTTCTCGATGATGCGCTTGTTGGCTTTGAAATCATGGGTGAAGCCAGGAACCTTCTTGCAGAGGAGTATGTGAGGGATCCGCGTTCACCGCGGATCGGAACTAACGAAACCAACATCATACTTTTTCCATTTGACGCCGGGGCGTACCGAACATCGTTCGGCGAACCGGACAGGGTCTACGAGCTATATCATCAATAGAGTCGTGGCCCGTCGCGTGGTACGTGATGGACTGGTACCTCAGCGGCTTCGCATATCGAATCGAACCGGGGCCATCGCTTTTTGTGCTGGCCTCGTTGGTGACAGTGGCGATTGCGTGGTCGGCGATCGTGCTGCACGTGGTCAAGGCAGCGAGTACGAAGCCGGTGCTCGCGCTGCGCTACGAATAATCGCCATCGCGTCGAAACCCATCCTGCCAATAGCGGTGAGGTTCGGGCTATCGCTCTAGCGGCGCGCGGAAATAGCGCGCGAAAACTCCGGATTTGCACTGTTACCGTGCTGCCTTTCGCTTGCCGCCTTGAACACATGGTTGAAATTACTCACATTTCCTCTCTGGCACGGCGCTTGCTAAATCGTAATGTGGAATCTCAAACATCTACGGGTGCCGATGCAGTCATGGCAGCTGAAATCAACGAAGTCCTCTGTCACGACGAAGAGCCGCCTGTCGCCGCGCTGTCGGTCAGGGCCCTGTTCAAACTCTATCATCGTCCCTTGCTCGCCTGGCTGCGGCGGCGGCTCGCGGTTGCCGCCGATGCCGATGACGTGGCGCAGGAAACCTGGATACGACTGCTGCGATATGAAGGTGCCAGCGACATCCTCAGCCCCAGGTCGATGGTGTATACCGTCGCTGCGCACGTCGCCTGCGACCAGGAACGCATGAGTCGGGCGCGGCACGGAAAGCTGCATTCGTCGCTGGAAGAGCGGGACTTCGACATTCCGTCGCGCGAGCCTTCGGTAGAGCAGGTCGTCGAAAGCGCGGAGGCTTACCGCAATCTTTGTCGCAAGATAGAACGACTCCCCCCGAAATGCCGCCAGGTGTTCCTGCTCAGTCGCATGCATGGCATGACCTACCCGCAGATTGCCGCGCACAGCGACATCTCGGTGAAGATGGTCGAGAAGCACATCAGCCATGCCTTGCTCGTCCTGTTGAAATCCTGAACGTTCAAAATCATTTCGATAGTAGGGTATGCATCTCTTGCATGCGTCTTGATGAACGAGTTCTTTCAATCGTCACAGGAGAAGCAAGCAATGAGAAAACCTAAAGTGCACATCGCAGCCGCGCCGGAGAACAAGCTCAGGCTCAAGGTCCTGGCATTTGCCGTGACGCTGGCAACCTGCGGCGCGCAAGCGATCGCCGCCGAGAGCCCGCCAGCGTCAATCGAGGAGATCAGCGTCGTCGGCAAAGCAGGCTTGCTGAATAACAACCGTAGCGAGTCGTCGTTCGGGTTCTCCAAGCCGATCCTGGAAACGCCGCGCTCGATATCCACGCTGAGCGAGGAAGCCATCGAGCTGTTCGGGCTCACTGCCGTGGAAGACCTCGTGCGTTTCATTCCCGGGGTGTTCACGACGACGCGCTTCGGCATCCAGGGGTCCATCGACGTCAGGAACGTGTCGGCCGATACCTATTTCCGCGGCATGAAACGCCTCAACCTGCAGGGCCATGCGCGTAGCGTGCTCGCCGCGATGGACAGCATCGAAGTCGTCAAGGGTCCGCCGTCGCCGCTGTATGGCATGGGCAAGATCGGCGGCTACACCAACATGTCGCCGAAGTCCGGCCGCGCGACTACCGGTGCCTATATGGAGCGGCCCGAGGGTTTCTCGCAGCTGATCCTCGGCCAGTATGAGCGCCAGGAAGTGTCGGCCGGTATCGGCGGTCCGATGTCCATCGGCGGCAAGGCCGGCGGTTACTACGTGTATGGTCTCGTCGAGGATTCCGGCAGCTACAGCCGCGACGTCGACGTCGGCCAGAAATTGCTGCAGCTTTCGAGCAGCGTCGACAACGTCGTTGGCGACTGGCGTCTCGAGACCGGCGTCAACTTCCAGCGCTCGACGACAGCGGGTGCGCTGACTCACCGTCTCACGCAGGGCCTCGTCGACGATCTCGAGTACGTGCGCGGCACGCCACTGGTGAATCTCGACCTCAACGGCGACGGCAAGATCGGCTATCGCGAAATGAACACGGCCTCGCCCGTCAGGGGCAACATCAGCGCCAACAACCAGCCGCTGATCCAGCGGTACAACTGGCCGCTCGACGCGAGCGGCAAGCCCTTGCCACTCGATAAGTTCCCGCAGGTGGGCGGCATTCCGCGCACGATGTTCGATTACCTCACGGCCAATCCCGCGGCTGATCCGACCGGTCGCCTGCGCGCGCAGGGCGTCGGCGGTCCACTGCCGTCGTCCGGCCAGGTGCCCGTGGGCTTCGTGCTCGATCCGCGTACCGTCGGCTACGACACGCTGGATCCGCGCAGGTCAGGCGCGTTCGAAAAAGAAGTGCAGGCCGATCTTATGCTGTTCTACGCGGACCTCGTATACGACGTGAACTCCGACTTCACGATGAAGAACCAGTTCTTCTTCGACAGCATGGACCAGTTCAAGAATTCGGAGCAGCCCGGCGGCGGCAAGCAGGACGTGCTCGTGATGGAAGACAAGTTCACGGTTACGCGGCGCCTGCTCGACCTGCCGCAGTGGCTCGCCGTGAATACCCTTGCGTCGGTCAACTATCGCTACACGGAGTCTACCGGCCATCGCTACGGCGGCGACTTCAGTTCGAACCGCATGGACGTCATGGCGCAGGACAATCCGATGACCGCGAACACTACGTTCTGGCATCCCTTCGACAACCCCAACATCGACGCGGGAGGCGCGCCGTGGACTTCCGATTACCGCACGCGCTTCACCGAAACGGGCATAGGCTTCCTGTTCGATATCGATATTTATGAGCGCACCAACGTGCTGCTCGGTGGCCGCTACGACGTCTCGCGCGCGCGCAACGTCGAACACGCGGGCACCTACAATCCCACGACTGGCACCGCGGCACGGCCGGGTGCAGTGCGCACGGTGGACGACAAGGCATCGGGCCAGGACGACGGCAACTCGTGGAGCATAAGTTTGTCCCATGAGCTGCCATACGGCATACGCCCCTACCTGACCCGCGCGATTTCCAGCGTGGCGCTCGACACCAACAACAACAAGCTCGACAACGCGACGATCGTCGCCGGCCATATCGGCTCGGCGAAGATCACCGAGTACGGCGTCAAGACCACGCTGTTCGACGGCCGTGTGTTCTTTGCGTTGGCGCATTACGAACAGACACGCACGAGCGTCACCGAAGAGGAGCCGGGCTCGGTGCTCGGCGCGGAAGTTTCGTCGACGCTGACTGAAGGCATCGAAGCAGAAATCAAGTACCAGCCCTTCGAGAACTTCGTCGTGTCGCTGTATGGCCTCAACCAGGAAACGGTGTTCAGGCCGAATCTCGGCGGCAACGTTCTTGTGGATGCACGCACGCTCGGTTTCAAGGACGTGCTCGACGCCAGCGGCAAGGTGATCTACCCGGCTGAAGCCTTCCTGTACGGCGGTCGCGCGCAGCTGGCCTTGCCGGCGAACCTCAGCGGCTATGAAATCAAGCGCGGCAATCCCGAGACACAGTTCGGCTTCAATGCCACGTACAGCCTCGACAATGGCCTTGGCTTCACGCTGAGCGGCAACCACTTCTCGGAAACCTACTCCGGCCGCTTGCAGACCGTGCTACTGCCCGAGGTCGCCGTCATGGACTTCGGTCTGTTCTACGATACCGGCATCTGGCATTTCAAACTCGACATCGGCAACCTGCTGGATGAACAGTATTTCCGCGCACGCACCGGCGACACGCTTGGCGAAGTGCTGGGACAGGCCATGCCCGGAAGGACCTGGCGCACGACGGTGAAAGCAAACTTCTGATAGCGGGAGCTTCTACAGATCGATCCTGAACGCGGCCATCCAGGTACGCCCTGGCATGGCCGTTATCAGTGTCTCGCCGAGATTGTCGCCAGTGCGCGGGCGGAAGTAGCGCGCATCGAAGAGGTTGTTGATATCGAACTTGGCATGCCATCGGCCCCGGTCGATGAACATGCCGGCGTTGATTACCTGGCTCGCAGGCAGGTGGACCTGTTGCAGGCGGCCTGAGTACACGCTGGAAAAGTAATTGGCACTCAGCGTAAAGCCGAGGTTCCGGTTCAACTGGTATTGCGCCGACAGTCCCACCTGGTTTTTTGGATTTCCCTGCTTGTCGCTGTACTCGCCGATGCCGGCCGGCAAGACCACGAAGCTGCGTCCGCCATACAGGAAGGCTTCAGCCGGGTAGATCACCTTGCCACTGGCGTCGAGCACGTCCTTGAAGCCGAGCGTGCGCGCATCCACGAGGACGAATTCGCTTGCGTTGGGTTTGAACCAGGTCTGCTGGTGCACGCCATATAGCGACAGGAACAGTTTGGCCGTCGGCACCCATTTCAATTCCATTTCCCAGCCGCGCGTCGTGGTCGCGGACGCGCTGGCGCTTTGTAATGCCACCTGGTTTTCGTCGGTGACGTCGAGGCGGGTTTGCTCGTAGCGCGCCAGCGAGAAGAACAGGTGCGCGTCGAGCAGGCTGGCTTTCACGCCGGCTTCGTGCAGGCGCGCCTTGCCGATGTGCCCGTTGGCGATTATCGAATTGGGTATGCGGTTGTTGTTGGTTTCGAGCAACAGGCTCGCCTCGGCGAGCGTCACGTAGGCCCACACGTCGTCGCGCAGGCGCCGCGACACGCTGATGCTCCACGACGTGGCGTCGTCGTAGCCACGCGCGCTGCTGTCGTTCGCGCGCAGCAGCCCGGGCGCGCTCGAGGTCCCGATGAAGGGATCCAGCGTGCCGCCGTATTCGGTGTTCTTCGCGCGCGAGCGGTCGATGCGTCCGCCGAGCAGGATGTTGGTGTTTTGCCAGAGGCCGAGGTCCAGCAGGCTGCCCATGCCGGCTTCCCAGTACTCCGAGCGGTAATCGCTGTGCCATGGCGCGCCGTCGGCTTCAAGGTCCGCGTTGTCGAAGGGATGCACGAAGCTCGTGTTGGGCGTCATCGTGCCGGACCCGAAGGTCACGTCGGTGCGATGCGAACCCTGGTCGCCGACGTAGCGATAGCCGCTCGCGACCGTATTGCGCAGGTTTACCGACACGAGGCTTTCGAGCCGCATCCAGTCGGGGATGGCCTTGATGCGCCGCGTCAGCGTGAACTTGTTTTCGAACACATGCACATCCTGCTTGCCGCCGCCGGGCTGCTGCGACAGCTTGGCCTGGTCCATGCTGTCGAAGAAGACCTGGTTCTTCATTGTGAAGTCCGGATCGGTGTCGTAGACGAGGTCGAAGAAGCCCAGCAGGAAATCCGCGCGCACTTCGCGTTCGAAGGCGCCGGCGCGCCGGGGGTCGAGTTGCGCATAGCCGGTCGTGCGCGGATCCAGCGCAAACCCGAGCGGTACGTACCCGGAGGCGGGCAGCGGACCACCGATGCCTTGCGCACGCAACAGGCCGTCCGGGTCGGCTTCCGGGTGCTGCACGAGGTAATCGAAGAGCGCCTGCGGAATACCCGGCGTGCGCGGAAATGCCGAGAGCGGCAGCGGCGCACCCTGCGCGTCGAGTGGCCAGTCCCAGCGCTGGATCAGCGGCTGGTTGTACGCATCGAGTGCGCCGGCGGCAGGAGACGCGCGATGCATTTCCAGAAAACCGATCGCGCCGTTGCCGTTGGTGTCGAGATTCGCAAGCGGTGCGCCGCGCACGTAGCGGTTGCTGTCGACGAGGTCCTGCGTAAAACGATTCAGCAAGGCGCCGGACGTCGTCGAGCGCTGGTAATCGAGGCCCGTCTCGAGCCGGAAGGGACCGGCGAAATCCTCCACGCTGATTGCGCCCTGCAGTACGGTCTGCCCGATGCCGACGTTACGGACATAGGTCTCCGAATCCTCGAACAGGCCGTGGATGTAGTAGCCGCCATGCTTCGCGCCGAGATCGAGTGGGCCGCCGAGTCCAAAGGCCAGCTCGGTCCGCTCGTAGGTGCCGATGCGCAACTGCGTGAAGCCCTGCCTTGCGGGCAGGTAACCGCCGATGCGGGCACGGCCGGATTTTGGTACGACGTTCGTGTAGCCGCCGATCTTGCCCATGCCGTACAGCGGCGATGGCGGGCCCCTGACGATCTCGATGCTGTCGGTCGTGCCCAGTACGCTGCGCCCGTGTCCCTGCAGGTTGAGGCGTTTCATGCCGCGCACGTAGGTGTCGGCGGACACATTGCGAACGTCCACGGCGCCCTGGATGCCGAAACGCGTCGTGGTGTATACGGCGGGAACCACCCGCACGAGGTCTTCGACCGCCGACAGGCTGAAGAGATCGATGGTTTCTTCGCTGATGATCGATAGCGAGCGCGGCGTTTCGAGCAGCGACTTGTTGAGGCCGAACGCAATCGTCACCGGCTCCGTGGGCAGTACGCGCCGCGGGTCGGCGCTGACGATGATCTCCTCCATGACTTCGCGCACCTGCGCCATTGCGGGCCTTGCGTATGCTTGCGCTACCGCGCTGGTGTCCTGCACTTCGACAGGGGCGAGCAGCACCGTGCTGCCGTCGACGTAGCGCCAGCTGAGGCCGGAACTGGCAACGATCCTGTCGAGCGCTTCACCGGGAAGCAGGTGGCCGGCGATGAGTGGCGTGCGCTTGCTGAATACGAGTTCCGAGGTGTAGACGATCTGCAGGCCGCTTTGTTCGCTGAAGCTGTCGAGCGTGTCGGCGAGGTGGCCGGCCGGCAGCGAAAACTGGATGCGCTGCTGCGCCATGGCGCCGGTCGCATACAGATCCAGCAAGCCCGCCAGCAACAGCTGGCAGCACTTGCATGCGACCTTACTGCGGACCGTCAGGGTCTTGCGTCGAAACAAGGAGCAGTTCATTACCACTATCAACCATGCGTAGCGGCAGCGCAGCTGCGAACGCCGAAACGATCAGCGCGCTGTCGCCGATGATGAAATTGCCGCTGACGCTCAGCTCCGCCAGCGCGGGATCGTCGAGGCGCACCTTTGGCTGCGCATAGCGATTCACCTCAAGGAGCGCATCGCCGAGCCGCGTGTTACGGAATACATGACGGCCACGCGCCCAGCTGGTTACGGTATCGGTTTCCACCGCGGCCCTTACCCAGTCGGCGGAGTCCGCGTCGTAGCGCAGTTGCTCGCCGGGCTGCATGAGTTGACGCTGCGTTGTGCCGTCGAGCTCGGTCACGACCTCGACCGAGCCTTCTTCCAGCGTGACGATGACCTCGTGCGCATCGCGTTGCACCTGGAAGCGCGTACCAAGCGCGATGACGCGGGTGGCGCCGACGGAAACGGAAAATGGGCGTTGCGCATCATGCGCGACCTCGAACAACGCGCGGCCCTCGACGAGTTCGATCGCGCGCACCGCCTTGCTCATCTGGACCCGCAGGCTGCTGTCGCTATCGAGGCTGGCGCGACTGCCGTCGTTCAGCGTCAGCTGGCGCTGCTCGCCTGTCGGCGCGCTGAACGAAACGAAAGAGGGTGCTTCCGCCATGAAGTCGCGCAGCAAGGGAGCGATAAAGAAGCTGAGGACCATGCAGGCAGCAGCCGCAAGCGGCACCAAGCGGCGACTGGATGCAGCGAAGAACGCCGCGAGCGCGGAAGGCGCCGGCGTTTCTTCACTGAGCGCGGCGTCCGCCATCGCCCGCAGTCGTGGGTCGTGCGTGGACTGGGAGTCCATCGCGCGCGATAAGCACTCCACCTCCGCATAGGCGCTGGCGTGCTCTGCCGATGCCGCCAACCAGCGGATGAACTGCGTCCTTTCCTGCGGCCGGCAGTCGGGAGCTTGCAAACGGGAATACCAAGCCACCGCCTGTTCCAGCGCTGTCTTCATGGTTACCGCCTCCATTACGGTTTGAGGTATGGGGACGTACGCAGAGCGGCGATACCCTACCTTGAATTCTCGCGCATCCAGGCAGGGCGGAGGCTGTGCCCGGGTTTTGACCTGGCCGGAACCCGAAAACTCGACCGGGGCGCCCTAATCGAGCAGCTCGTTGATCTCCCGATCCCGCATGAGCCCGCCGAGATAACGCTTCAGCTTGCTGACCGTGGTGATGTCTTCGCGCAAGCGCTGCATCCTCAGCGTTTCGTACTGCAGCGCACGCCGGTGCTTGCTGATCTCGCGTTGCACGGCCTGGCCGGACGTACGGTGAAAGCGCCGGTACAGCGTTGCCGCGAGCGAGGTGTCATCGACGATTTCGTCTTCTTCGGCACGCAAATGATCGTACTGGCGCAGCAATAGTTGCGTGACGCCGTCCAGGTCGTCGGCCAGTTCGCGCAGCGGCGATTCGCCGACGTGCTCGGCGTACAGCGCGAACATCGCTGGAACGTCGTTGTTGTCGCGGGCCTGCAGCAACAGGCCCATCAGGCGATTCTTTTCGACGCGCGCACCTTCGTCGGGTTCACGGTCGGGATGCAAGCTGCGCGCTACCTTGCGGAACACTTTGTTGATCGAGGAGCCCCGCATCAGGTCGTTCAGCGCCTGGCCTTCTGCTTTGCGCGCAGCGCGGGAACCGGACTCGGCGCTGGATTCGTCGAAATCCTCATCGGCGGAATCGTCGAGCTCGGCGTCCGTGTCCACGTCGTCATCCGGATCGTCGACCATCGCGTCCGCGAGTGGATCCGGGACCGCGGCGGCGCCGGAGCCGTGTGACAGCAGCTCCTGCATTTCCGCGTCCACTGCCTGGTGCAGCGTAAGAATCTGCGACGGCGGGCTGAACGGATTGCGGGCGACCGTCGTGACGTATTGCATCATCCAGCGCAGCAGTGTTGCGCGCTCTTCGAGGCTCATCGACTTGCGCTTGCCGAACTGCAGCAGGTGCTCGCAGGTTTGGCATATCGCATCGACATAGGCTTTCTCATCGACCTGGATTGCCGCGCTGACTTCCTGCGAAAAGGCCTGTATTTCATCCCGCAGCACGGCATTCTTCTGCTGCTGGCGGATGACCTTGTTCCACGCGCGGTCAAATGCCTTGTGCTTAGCCGGGCGCGCTTTTGGTGCCGATTTGCTTGTGCGATTGCTGCTCACTACTGACATACACGATCCGATCTGCCGATGGGGCAAAAGATTCAGGAAAATTTTTTCTCCGCGCGATTATAGCGTCGGCGCTACCGAACGAATCGGTTCGATGCGGGCTGCCGGGCAGAAGGCGAATTGGAGTTTGGATTGACGCGCATCCTTGATAGCAGCGCGTCCGCTTGCAGCCCGTTGGGGAAAAATGTCGTCGGGCCGCACACTGCAGGAAACTCAAACACCCAAGAGGGGATAGTTCATGTTCGTGAAGAAGTTTGGCACGTCTCGAAAAAATAAGTTCCTTGTTTCAACTCTATCCGCCGCCGTCACGTCGATTCTCGCGGCAAGCGCCTCCACTACGTATGCCCAGGATCCCGAACTCGAAGAGATCCAGGTCACCGGCAGCCGCATTCGCCAGAACTCCACCTTTACGAGCCCGACGCCGGTTACCGCGGTAACCACCGAGCAACTGTTCAACTTCGAGCCCGGCAACAACATCGCCCGCCAGCTGAGCGCGCTGCCACAGTTCTTCGGTAACGTCTCCGTGCAAAACGTCGGCACGCAGCTGGTATCGACTTCGGGTACTTCGTCCCTGAACCTGCGCAGCCTCGGCGCGGGCCGCACGCTCGTGCTGCTCGACGGCATTCGCGTGGTACCGGCAGCGAAAGACGGCGCCGTCAATGTCGACGCGTTTCCGACCGCGCTGATGCGTAGTGTCGACGTCGTCACTGGCGGTGCCTCGGCCGCCTATGGCGCTGACGCCGTCGGCGGGGTGGTCAACTTCGTGCTGGATCGCGAATTCGAAGGCCTTAATGTCGACGTCGGCACGGGCGTGAACGCATTTGGCGACGGCCAGATGTGGAACGCCTCCGTAGCCGGTGGCACCTCCTTCATGGAGGATCGCCTGCACGTAATCGGTTCGGTGGAAGCGCGCTCGATCGACCAGATCGCGCGCCTCGCCAGCGAAGTGCCGGAGATGACGCGCATGGGCCTCGTGACGAACCCGAAATACCGCGC
>JBEGWB010000099.1:0-56026 GCA_041178065.1 Pseudomonadota bacterium
CCGGGAAGGCCGAACATCAGGTCGAGGTTGAAGTTGTCGAAGCCGGCACTGCGCGCGAAGTCGGCTGCGCGCAATGCTTCGTCGCCATCGTGGATGCGGCCAAGTTGCTTCAGCTGCGCAGCGTCGAAACTTTGCACGCCGATCGACAGGCGGTTGATGCCGGCACTGCGGAAGCCCGCGAACTTCTGCAGTTCCGCGGTGCCGGGGTTGGCTTCGAGCGTGATCTCGATGTCGCGCGCGAAGGGAATCTGCCCGTCAATTGCGTTGAGCAAGTCCGCGAATGCCTGCGCCGAAAACAAACTCGGCGTGCCGCCGCCGATGAAGATCGTCTGCAGCTCGCGGCCCTGGCTGTACGGCGCGTCGTGCTGCAGGTCGGCGAGCAAGGCCTGCACATACTGCGCTTCCGGCAACTCGCCCTCGCGCTGATGCGAATTGAAGTCGCAGTAGGGGCACTTGCGAACGCACCAGGGCACGTGGATGTACAGCGACAAGGGTGGAAGCGTGGGGGACAGGAGCTTCGGGGACAGACCACTAATATTCATAGGTAATGTCTAATGCTGAAGAATCGGTTCATGAAAATTAGTGGTCTTTCCCCCAAGGCGGGTTCCGGATATCAGGAGACTGCCCCCTAAGCGGGCAACGTTGAATAGTAGGAGTCTGTCCGCTAAGCCCAGGGCCAGCGCTCGAGCAACTGGCGCAGCGCCTGGCCGCGGTGGCTGAGCGCATTTTTGACAGCGGGCGCGAGCTCGGCGGAACTGCAGTGGTGTGTCGGTACGAAGAACAGCGGATCGTAGCCGAAGCCATGCGCACCGCTCGGCGCTTCCAGGATCAGGCCTTCCCAGGTGCCCTGGCATACAAGCGGCATCGGGTCCGCCGGAAAGCGCTGTAACACGATTGCGCACTGGAAACGCGCCGTGCGCTGCTCGCGCGGAATATCCTGCAAGCGCGCAAGCAACAAGGCATTGTTGGCCTCGTCGCTGCTGTTTCCCGCGCCGACCTGCGCGGCAAAACGCGCCGAATAGATGCCGGGCGCGCCACCCAGCGCATCCACTTCGAGACCGGAGTCGTCAGCAATCGCGGGCAGTCCGGTCAGCTGACTCGCATGGCGTGCCTTGAGAATGGCATTCTCCACGAAGCTGAGTCCGCATTCCTCGGCTTCGGGAATATTGAAATCCGACTGTGTGACTAGCGTCACTGGCCTTGGCGTGCGCTGCAACAGCGCCTGCAATTCTTGCAGCTTCTTGCGGTTGTTGCTGGCGAGGACGATTGCAGGAGACAAGGCTTCGGCCTCTAGTTGATGTAGAGCTGTGTGCTCCACTCGATGGTATGCGCGGAGCCTTTGCCTTCGGGCCGCACTTCAATTTCAAAGCGCAGTATTTCCGCATTCGAAAAATCGAACTCGCCGATGTAGTAAATGGCCTCGCCTTCACGGATCTCGTTGAACTCGATCGCGCCTTCCTGCCGTAGCAGGTTGCGTTTACCGCCGCTCAGTATCGCGGTGACGGGTGTCGTCGAGCCGTCGCCTTCATTACGCAGCACGGCGATGTTGAGGAAAGCGCGGCGCTCGCTGCGCACGATGTTGTACTGCGCGGCGATGTCCGGCGTGAGGAAGGTGCTGTTCACGGCGTTGTAGTGGATCGTGTAGTCGCCAAAGGTCTGCTCTTCGGCCCGCACGACCTGCACGCCGCACATCAACAGCGCGCACAACAGTAATTGGCGACAGCGCATGGACATCGGTACCACGAACTCGGTGAGCGCAAGGGGAAAACCACTAATCTTCATAAACACATTTCCGGAATTCATCAGGCAACAGAGGAAGGGTGGGCCGTCCCCTGCGTCCAGCGACACAATGCCAGCGGTGACCAAGCGTCCCCTGCAGACGCGGTCACCGCGTGATGTGGTAAATCGCGTTGATGCCGAAGAAGTTTGGCCGCCACTGCATCAGGGCGCTGCTGTGCTGCTTGTCATCGACGACCGTGCGGCGCAGCACGCGAATTTTGCTGCGGGCGCACAGCGCGTCGAAATCGCTGATCGTGCAATGGTGCAGGTTCGGCGTGTTATACCACTCGTAGGGCAGTGACGACGATTTCGGCATGCGGCCGTGGCGCAGCAAGGACACGCGGTGGCGCCAGTACGCGAAGTTCGGAAAGGTCAGGATGCAGTTCCTGCCGATGCGCAGCATCTCCTCGACGATTTCGTCAGGCTTGTGCAGTGCCTGCAGGGTTTGCGCGAGCACGACCGTGTCGAAACTGCCGCTTTCGAAATTGGCGAGGCCGTTCTTGTCCATGTCCTGTTCGATGACGTTGACACCCGCTTCGAGGCACAGCTGGATATTGTCCGCATCAATCTCGAGGCCGAGGTCACGCACGTTCTTCGTTCGCTTCAGATGCGCAAGGAAGGAGCCGTCGCCGCAACCGAGGTCGAGCACGCGGCTGCCAGGCGTAATCCAGTCCTGGATAAGTACGAGATCGGCGCGCATCAGGACTTGCCGCCCGCTGTCATGCATTCGTCCGCGACGCGATTCATATAGGCGCGCAATGCGGCCATGTAGCGCGGTATCGGCAACAGGAAAGCGTCGTGGCCTTCGTCGGCTTCGATTTCGAGATAGCTGACATCGCGCTTCGCCTTCAGCAGGATTTCGACGAGCTCGCGCGAACGTTCGGGCGCGAAACGCCAGTCGCTGCTGAAGGAGATCACGAGGAATTTGCAGCTGCCGGTAAGGAAGGCCTTGCTGAGGTCGCCGCCGTAATCCACCGACGGATCAAAGTAGTCGAGCATCTTCGTGATCAGCAGGTACGTGTTTGCATCGAAGTTCTTCGAGAAGGCCTCGCCCTTGTATTGCAGGTAGCTTTGTACCTGGAAGTCGCTTTCGTTGAAGTCGAAAGTGAGCTTGCCGCCGCGCAGGTCGCGGCCGAAGCGGCCAGTGGCCGTGTCCTTGCCGAATTTTTCGCGCATCAGCGCGTCCGACAGGTACGTGATGTGGCCAACCATGCGCGCCAGCGTAACACCCTTGCGTGGATACGTGTTGTGCTCGTAGTAGCGACCATTGTGGAACTCGGGATCGCTCATGATCGACTGGCGCGCCACTTCGTTGAACGCGATGTTCTGCGCCGACAGTTTGGGCGCCGCCGCGATGACCAGCGCGTGGCGCAAGCGCTCGGGATAGCTGATCGCCCAGCGGATCACCTGCATGCCGCCGAGGCTTCCGCCGATGACCGCGGCCCACTGCTGGATGCCGAGCCGATCGGCGAGCAGCGCCTGGCTCTTGACCCAGTCACGCACGGCGATGATCGGAAAGTCGGGACCGAAACGCTTGCCGGTTTCCGGATTCTCGGACGATGGTCCGGTGCTGCCGGCGCAACCGCCAAGATTGTTGAGGCACACGATGAAGAACTTGTTTGTATCGAAAGGCTTACCCGGGCCGATGCAGCAGTCCCACCAGCCGGGTTTTTCCTTCGGATTCGCGGGATCGTAGTAGCCGGCGGCGTGATGATCGCCCGACAGTGCGTGGCAGATCAGTACGGCGTTGGAGCGGTCGGCGTTGAGCTCGCCGTAGGTTTCGACCATCAGGTCGTAGCGGTCGATCTTGCGGCCGCTGCGCAGCGTCAGCGGCTCGGCAAAGTGCAGCTTCTGCGGTTTGACGAGGCCGACCGAGTCCGCCGGGATCTGTTTGACTGAGGTCGTCATTACACGCCTATCACGAGGCGCAGGAAGTCCTGGCGCAGGCCCAGTCCGCGCATCAGCGTGCCGACCACCATGATCTCGATGATCTGGATGCCGAGGAAGATGAAGATCGGCGACAGGTCGAAGCCGCCCATCGGAGGAATAATGCGGCGCACGCGCGAATACAGCGGCTCGAGAATCTGGTAGACGACCAGCAGCATCGGGTTGCCGCTGAAGGGCGCCACGAAGCTGGCGATGATGGAGATGATCAGCGCGTAAAAATAGATGTTCAGCATGAACTGGATCAGGCCAACGAATGACCAGGCCACGATAATGCCGATGCCGGGCAGGTTATAGCCGTTGAGCATGATCAGCAGTGCCGTGAACACCGAATTCAGCACGAGCGCGAGTATCAGCGACGCGAAATCGATGCCGCGATACCCCGGAATGATGCGGCGGAAGGGCTTCAGCGTCGGTGCCGTGACCTTGACGATGGCCTGCGACACCGGATTGTAGAAGTCGGCGCGCACGGCCTGCAGCAGGAAGCGCAGTAGTACGGCCAGCAGGTACAGGCCACCGAGGTTGGTGATGATCAGGGTCAGGGTGTTAGACAAGGCGTCGCCCATGAGTCGCAGTGCTCTATTTATGTCGCTGGATAGTTTGACTACTTGCCGGCGCCCAGCTCGGTTGAGCGCGCCGCCGCCTTGCCAAGCGCGCGGTCAACGAGCTCGCGGAAGCCTTCACTTTCAAATTGCCGGATCGCCGCTTCGGTGGTGCCGCCGGGCGAGGTCACGCGGCGCCGCAGTTCGGCGGGATCGACATCGCTAGTCAGCGCGAGCTTGGCGGCGCCGAACGCGGTTTGCAGCGTCAATGCTTTCGCAATCCCGGCGGGCAGGCCGAGGCCTGTGCCTGCTGCCTGCATTGCTTCCATCAGCAGGAAGAAGTACGCGGGGCCGGAGCCGGATAGCGCGGTCACGGCGTCGAGCTGCTGTTCCGTTTCGAGCCAGCACGCGAGGCCTACCGCCTGCAGTATCTCCGCGGCGACCTGCTTCTGCAGCGCGCTGACGTGTTCGTTCGCGACGACGCCGGTAGCGCCGGCCAGCACCAGCGCCGGCGTGTTCGGCATGCAGCGCACGATCGCCTGTGTCGGGTGTGTCCACTGTTGCAGGCTATGGATCTGGATGCCGGCGGCGATCGATACCAGCAGGCAGGGCCTGGCGCCGAGCTCGCCTTGCAGACCGCTGACGACTGCGGCCATGACCTGGGGTTTGACGGCGAGGACGATGATGCTGCACGCCTTTGCCAGCTCGCTATTCAGCGGTGTGGTGCGCAGGCCCTTCGCGGCGAGCGGCGCGAGCTTCGCGGGATCGGCGTCCGATGCCCACAGTCGTGCCGGATGCAGGCCCTTGGCGAGCAAGCCCTCGATGAGCGCGCCAGCCATGTTGCCGGCGCCGATAAAACCAATGGTCGTGTCTGCTGAAATCATCGGCCCATTGTACCTATTTATTCCCGTTTGCCGAAAATATCGGTCCCGATTCGCAGCATCGTGGCGCCTTCGGCGACCGCGGCTTCGGCATCCTGGCTCATGCCCATCGACAGTTCCGTGCAGCTTGCATAGCCAACATCCAACAGGGTCGCGCGCGCCTCGGCCAGCTGGCGAAAGGCACGGCGTTGCGCGTCGACGTCGGCGCTCAGCGCCGGGATCGCCATCAACCCGCATAGCCGCAGGTGCGGCAGACTGCTGACGACCGCGGCGAGCGCGGGCAGGTCCTTCAGATCGACACCGGACTTGCTGCTTTCGCCGCTGACATTGACTTGCAGCAATACGTTCAACGGCGGCTTGCTGGCCGGTCGCTGTTCAGAAAGTCTGCGCGCAACTTTCTCGCGATCGACCGTGTGCACCCAGTCGAAGTGTTCGGCCAGCGCGCGCGTCTTGTTTGACTGGATTGGACCGATGAAATGCCAGGTGATGTCGGCCGGCAGCTGCTGCATTTTGTCGAGCGCTTCCTGTAGGTAGTTCTCGGCAAAGTGGCGTTGGCCTGCGTCATAGGCCGCCATGATATGGCTCGGGCCATGGGTCTTGCTGACGGCCAGTAATTGCGCGGAACCAGTGACGCGCGCATACTCCCGCTCGTTTTTAGCCAGGCGTTCGCGCACTTTCGCGAGCCTGGCGGCGATGGAAGCGATGTCGGATTGTGTGTCAGAAACAGGGCTAGTCATGTCCTGATTATAGGATCAACAGGAGCTACGAAGAATCCATGAATATCCAGGAACTGCTGAATTTCAGCGTCCAGCAAAAAGCTTCCGATCTCCATCTGACCGCAGGCATGCCACCGCTTATCCGTGTCGACGGCGACATCCGCCGCATCAACGTCGACGCGATGGATCACAAGACAGTGCACGGTCTCATCTACGAAATCATGAACGACAAGCAGCGCAAGAATTATGAAGCCGAGCTCGAGGCCGACTTCTCGTTCGAAATTCCCGGCCTTGCGCGCTTCAGGGTCAACGCCTTTGTGCAGAACCGCGGCGCCGCCGCCGTGTTCCGCACCATTCCCTCGAAGATCCTGTCGATGGAGCAACTCGGCATGGGCGAAATCTTCAGGAAGATTTCCGACAATCCGCGCGGCCTCGTCTGCGTCACTGGCCCCACCGGCTCCGGCAAGAGCACGACACTGGCGGCGATGATCGATTACATCAACACCAACCACTATCACCATATCCTGACGATCGAAGACCCGATCGAATTCGTGCACGAGAGCAAGAAGTGCCTGATCAACCAGCGCGAAGTGCATCGCGATACGCATAGCTTCCAGAACTCGCTGCGCTCGGCGCTGCGCGAAGACCCGGACATCATCCTCGTCGGCGAGTTGCGCGACCTCGAAACCATCCGCCTCGCGCTGACCGCGGCTGAAACCGGTCACCTCGTGTTCGGCACGCTGCACACGACCTCGGCCGCGAAAACCATCGACCGTATCGTCGACGTGTTCCCCGCTGAAGAAAAGGACATGGTGCGTGCGATGTTGTCGGAATCGCTGCAAGCGGTGGTGTCGCAGGCGCTGCTGAAGAAAGTCGGCGGCGGTCGCGTCGCGGCGCACGAGATCATGATCGGCACACCCGCCATTCGGAACCTGATTCGCGAAGCGAAGGTCGCGCAGATGTATTCGGCGATCCAGACCGGCGCGCAGGTCGGTATGCAGACGCTGGACCAGTGCCTGAAGGGTCTGGTCCAGCGCGGCGTCATCGAGCGGAGTGAAGCGAAGCTGAAGGCGAAAGCGCCAGAGACGCTGTAGTTACAGCTTGCGCACCCGGAAACTACGGCCCTTGATCTTGCCACTGCGCAGGCTTTCCAGCGCCCCATCGGCAAGTTCACGCGCTACCGCTACATAAGCGCGCGTCGCAAATACATCGATCTTGCCCACCGCATCCTTGTGCAGGCCCGCGGCTCCGGTCAGCGCACCGACGATGTCGCCGGGACGCAGCTTGTCCTGGCGGCCGGCGTCGATGACGAGCGTGCGCATCGGCGGTGCCGGCAATTTACTGCTGCTTCTGCCGGGTAGTGCATCCCATTGCAGTCTGGTGTCGAGCAGCGCTTCGATTTTTGCGGCGCGATCCATTTCGCTCGGTGCAACCAATGTCATCGCGACGCCGGTTTCGCCTGCGCGACCGGTGCGACCGATGCGATGCGTGTGTACGTCGGGTGAGTTTGGCAGCTCATAGGCGAGCACGAGCGGCAACGCCTTGATGTCGAGTCCGCGCGCGGCGACGTCGGTGGCGACGAGAACGCGGCAACTGCCGTTGGCGAACTGCACGAGCGTTTCATCCCTGTCGCGCTGTTCCATGTCGCCTTGCAGGGTCAGCGCGGCGATGCCGCGTTTCCACAGATGATCAGCGAGGTCCTTGACGTCGTTCTTCGTGTTGCAGAACACGAGGCAGCTGTCGGGCTGTTGCTGGAGCAGCAAGGCGAGCACAGCCTCGGGCTTTGCCGATTGGTCCACCCGATAAAACAGCTGCTGGATGACGCTGGCGTCGTGCTGGCGTTCGATCGTCACCGACAGAGCCTGTTTCTGGAAGCGCTCGCTCAGCTTGCGGATCTCGGACGGATAAGTCGCCGAGAACAACCATGTATTGCGCGTGTCGGGCGTGCGGTTGAGGATGTCGCTGACATCGTCGAGGAAGCCCATGTCGAGCATGCGGTCGGCTTCGTCGAGCACGACTGTCCGCAGGGCGTCGAAGCGCAGTGCATCCTTGCCGCAGAGATCCAGCACACGGCCTGGCGTGCCGACAATGATATGCGGCTCGTGCGCCAGGGACGCTAGATGCACGCCGACGGGGATGCCACCATACACGCACAGTACTTTGACGTTTGGAATAAAACGCGCGAGCGCGCGGAGTTCCTTGCTGACCTGCTCGGCGAGTTCGCGCGTCGGACAGAGCACGAGGCTTTGCAGGCGGATCTGCTCCGGTTGCAGCAATGCCAGCAGCGCGAGCCCGAAGGCGGCGGTCTTGCCGCTGCCGGTCAAGGCCTGCGCGACCACGTCGCGGCCTTGCAGCATCGGCGGCAGCGCGGCTGCCTGGATTTCGGTCAGTTCGGCGTAGCCAAGTGCGTCGGTGGCTTGAATGAGGCTGGGGGGGAGTACGCTTACTTCGGAGAATTTCGTCATGCGGCATTATCGCATGAACAGTAATTGGGGTCAGAGCCCAATTCATTTATTAAGAGGCTCTAACACTCTTATAGATCAATTGGATTCATATACCCTGCGGGTACTGAACGGGTTTAGCTCTCTATAAGTTAATTGGGCTCTGACCCCATTTAGCTGTTCGTTCAGCCGGACAGCCAGCTTTCGAGCAGTAGTTGCGCGACGATCGAGTCGACGTTGGTCCTGTCGTTGTACTTCTTGCCCAGCAGCTCGGCCCTGTCACGGCTGATGTCGCGCGCGGCGCGCGTGCTGAGGCGTTCGTCCACTTCATGACAGGGCTTGCCATAACGTTCGGTCAGCGTGCGCGCGAAGTGGCGGGCACGGGCACTCATGTCGCTGTCGCTACCATCCATGTTGAAGGGCATGCCGACGACGAAGGCTTCCGGTTTCCATTGCTGCACGAGTTTGTCGAATGCGTTCCAGTCCGGTATGCGTTCGCGCACCGGCACCACGGCGATACCCGTTGCGGTGCGTGTCAGGGTTTGCCCCACGGCGACGCCAATCTTGCGCGTACCGAAATCGATGCCGAACAGGGTTTGGACCCGGCTTGGTGGAGGCGGAGTGGGTGGCGTAGGAGACGACAACTCAGGAATAACCCACGTCAGTCGTTAGCTGTGCGAGCGAGAAGCCCATCGTCGCCGTCGCCATGTTGGGCTTCTGCGCAAAGTCTTTCGAGAAGATGATGTCTTTTGTCGCGGGACAGGCCAGCCACGAATTCTCCGTCAACTCCTTTTCCAGCTGGCCCGGACTCCAGCCTGCGCAGCCGAGCGCCACGAGATAGTTGTCGGGCCCGGCGCCGCGCGCGATGTCGGCAAGGATGTCGCGCGAGGTCGTGATCGTCAGTTGCTCAGTCACCGCCAGCGAGGACGGCCAGCGTGGCTCGGCGTCGTGCAACACAAAGCCCTTTTCCGTCTCCACCGGCCCGCCCGATAGCACGATCTGGTTTGCCACCGATCCCCGCAGGTCCTTCATGCCAAGCTGGTCGAAAATTTCCGTCAGCTGCATCGTGATCGGCAGATTGACGACGAGCCCGAGCGCACCTTCGTGCGTGTGACGCCACATATAGATGACCGTGTTGGCGAAATAGGAATCCTGCAACTGCGGCATTGCAATGAGGAAGTGATCGACGAGCGATGTGTGGGCGGTTGTACTCATGAACCTAGCCTAACAGAAATGCTCGCCCGACCAAATTTTCGCAGCGAAAAATCCGCGCCCGCGGCAGGTTTTCTCGGGGAGATTCATGGAGCCTTGTAACTTTGCGGCGACACGACGCCAGCAATGACTGCGCGCAGACTTGTCCATGCGAATGCACCCGAGCAGGCCGATCCATTACTGAGTCGGCCGGTAGCAGGATACATGACAATACGGCATCATCCGTGGCCAGGATCCACGAAGGAGAGCCGCGTGTTGAAGGAGATCAGGGCGAAACTGTTTGGCAGCAAGGGCCCCGTGCCAGTGCTGCAGAGTTCGGGACGCTGCCCCACCTGTATGCATGAAGCGAACTTCGTTGCGCTGGAACCCTACCTGCGCAATTCCTACTTTTGCTCGCACTGCGGCAGCATTCCGCGCGAACGCGCGCTGATGGCGACTATAGAGCTCTATTTCCCCAAGTGGCGCGAGCTCGTCATCCATGAATCCTCGCCCGGCAGCGGCGGCGCCAGCAAGCGCCTTGCCGAAGAAGGGACACACTACATTGCCTCGCAGTACTTTGCCGACAAGCTACCGGGCACCCTGGTCGATGGTGTGCGCTGCGAAAACCTCGAGGCCCTGAGCTTCGCGGATGAAAGCATCGACCTGCATATTACGCAGGACGTGATGGAACATGTGTTTCATCCAGCACAGGTCTTTCGGGAAATCGCCCGCACGCTGAAACTGGGCGGTGCGCATATCTTCACGGCGCCGCTGGAGAAGAAGCACGAGCCGTCAGTGGTCCGCGCGCGCCTGGACGCGGACGGCACGGTCACGCATTTCGACACAGCTGTGTACCACGGCAATCCGGTGAGTGCGCAGGGTTCGCTGGTGACAATCGACTGGGGCTATGACATCTGTCGTCATATTTTCGAAGCCTGCGGACTTTTCACGCACCTCGTCCATCTCGACGATCTCAGCAAGGGCATCCGCGCCGATTTGAACGAGGTGCTGGTGACGATCAAGCCGCGCGCGGGCGCGCTCGTCGCGCTTTAAAAACTGCTGAAGGTATTCCCCTGGTGGAACTGCCAGGTGCGGATGATTTCAAGCACGTCGACCTTGGCGCGTATCTCCGGCGGGAACGGCTCGAACGGCGCGGCGAGGCGCACGATGTTGACAGCCGCTTCGTCGAGTACGCGCTCGCCTGACGAGCGCAGTATCCGGATGTCGTTGACCGTGCCATCGGGATTCAGCGCGACCATGACGCGCAGCGCGCCATAAATCCCTCGCTCCGAGGCGGTCGGCGGATAGTTCAGGTTGCCGATGGCTTCGATGCGCTTGCGCCAGTTGTCGAGATACAGCGCGTCATGCGCTTCACGCGTGGATGCCGACGAAATCGTGTAGCGGCGTGGACGCTTCGCATATTCCTGCCTGCGCAAATCGAGCTGTGCCTGCAGGCTGGCAAGCGTGTCGCTGGTTTGCGTGGAGCTCACGCCGGAAGTATTCGTCAGCGTATTTGCCGGAGTCTCGGTCGCCTGCGGCTGGGGGGTATCGCCTGTGTTCGCAATGACGCGCTCGGCGGGCGGTAGCAGCGCAGCGGCGCGCTCCTCGGCGGCATCCTCGACTTCGCGAATTTCGTTTGCGTTGAAGGGCGCTTCAAAAGGAGTGGCCGGCGCAATGGCTTCGTCTTCGGTGCCGCTGCCTTGCTGGTTTGCCTGCGCAATGAAGTCGGCATCGTCGGGCGCTTCCGCGCTGCGGTACTGCGCGATCGTCACCTCCATGCTCGCCGGCTGCGTGCGCTCCTTCGCCAGCGTGAAGCCGAGGCCGAGGATCAACATGCCATGCACGCACACGGACAGGAACATCGTGAAGCCGAAACGCTCTTGCGTCAGCCCCAGCGAGTCCCCTTCGATGTCCAGTGTATTCATGCCCTGGTTTACTTTTTATGCGGCGTAGCGGATTTCCCCAGCTTGCCCGCGATGCTATCCATCAGCATGCCGGCGATGTCGAGGTTGAAGGCGGCGTCGAGTTCGCGCACGCAGGTCGGGCTCGTGACGTTGATCTCCGTAAGATAGTCGCCGATGACGTCGAGGCCGACGAAGAGCAGGCCCTTGGCCTTCAAGGTCGGGCCGACCTGCGCGCAGATCCATTTGTCGCGCTCGGTCAGCGGCTGGCCGCGTGCGCTGCCGCCGGCGGCAAGGTTGCCGCGCGTTTCGTTCGGCGCGGGAACCCGCGCGAGCGCGTAGCCAACATGCTGGCCATCGATCATCAGGATGCGCTTGTCGCCTTGCGCGATCTCGGGAATGAACTTTTGCGCCATGATCTGGCGGGCGCCATGCTCCGTGAGCACTTCGATGATGACGCTTACGTTGGGGTCGGACGGCATCAGGCGAAAAATGTTGGAGCCGCCCATGCCATCGAGCGTCTTGAAGATGACGTCGCCATGCTGCTCGTAGAACTCGCGCAGCAGGCCTTTGTTGCGCGTCACGAGTACCGCTGGCGTGCACTGGGGGAATAGCGTGGCGAATATCTTCTCGTTGCAGTCGCGCAGGCTCTGCGGTTTGTTGGCGATCAGCGTGCCCTGCTTTTCGGCGGCTTCGAGAATATAGGTGCTATAGATGTACTCGTTGTCGAAGGGTGGATCCTTGCGCATCAGCACAACGTCCATGTCGGCGATGTGGCGCCGCACGGGAGGACCCAGCGAGTACCAGTCATCTGCGTCGTAGCGCACGGTAACCGCATGCATTTCCGCCATCGCGACGCCATGGTCGAGATACAGGTCGTCCTGCTCGATGTACCACAGTTCCCACCCACGCTTCTGCGCGGCGAGCAACATGGCCAGTGTGGTGTCTTTCTTGAAGTTGATGGCTTTGATGGGGTCCATCACGACCGCGAGTTTGACTGTCATGGAGTCCTGAACCGGAGGGGGATTGCGCAGAAGTATAACATGGCGCTCCGCATCGCCTGAGGACGCCCCCGGAAACCCTGCCCCGCGTGAAACCGCGACCAAGCATGCAAAGTAAATTGGCCGGGTTTGGGATCCTGTGCTAATAACGTAGTACACGACCATGAACTGACAACGCGTCGACAGGATCTGTGTATGGACACACGACTACAGGCTCGCTCCCCTCGCGCCGGCGCGCGCTCTGTAACTCCGGTGGTGCTGGTCGTCGATTCCAGTCCCGCGCTGCTGCAAACACTCGATAGCATTCTGCAAAGCCGCGGCTGGACCTGTGTGACGGCAAGCGACACGCTGTCGGCGCTATGTTGCATGGTCGAACACGCACCGCAGATCGTGCTGATCGACGCAGATTCCGGTCCACTCGCCGTCTGGCAGTTCGCTTCGTTGCTGCGCCAGCATCCGGAATTCCGGCATGTACGCCTGATCGTCAGCAGCAGTCGCGACGACGTCGTCGAACGTGCGCGCGCGGAAGCTGCCGGCGCCGAATGTTTCCTGCCGCGTCCCTTCGCCGTCGATGAAGTCCTGAAGATCCTCGGGGCGCAGGGGGAACAGGCGTGAGTCTCGCCCTGATCGTCGACGATTCGCCATTCCTTGGCCTGCATCTGTCGGGCCTGCTGGACTCGCGCGGCATCGCGACACGCATACCGGCGGATGCAAGCGAATTGCGCGACCTTGCGCCGGCCGCTGATGTCATCTTCGTCGAGTTGCTGCAGTTCGAGGCCAATGGGTTTCAGGTCACGCGCGAGCTTGCGGCGCAAGTGGCATGCTCACTTGTGCTGCTGACTGGCACCGGGCGCGACACTGACTTGCAGTGGGCCTTGCGCGCCGGTGCCTGCGCGGTGCTGCAGCGTCCCCTGACCGCCGCAAGGCTGGAGCGCCTGTTGCAGTTGTTGAAACTGGCGCCGCCGGAATCGGCGTCCGGCGCGTCGCAGCCGGGCATGTCGGCGCCGTCTCGACTACCGTCGGCGCGGTTCATGCCGCCGGGTCCGGGGAGTGCGGCCGGATGACCCAGTCGGCGGGCAGCATGTTGCAGGTGGCACTCGAGCACGCGGTACAGCAGCTCGAGCCGCAGTTGCTGCCCTTGTTCAGTACGTCCCGCACCGCGCGCGAGCGGCCGGTGCTGCCGACCGTACGGACGCAACTCGCGTTGAAGACCCTGGTGGCGTTGACGCGCTTCTTCCCGGCGGAGCATCGCGTGCACCGGGCGGGCCAACAGCTCGAATTAATCTGGACGCCACTTGTCCACGAGCCGCGCGGCGCGGCGGCCAGTTCATTGCTGCAATACTATTTTCGCGCGCGGCAGGATCTGCTGGACACGCCGGACAGCGCCTTGCGTCAGTCCTTGCGCGACATCGTGCGCTCCGGCATCGAGGATGCAGCGCTGACGCACGACGAGGCGCGCATGCTGCATTGCGAGCGACGCTTGCAAGCGCTCGCTACCTTTATCGACGACGAGCTCGTGAGCCCCGCCGCGCTTGCCGCGCTGTCTCCGCTCGCGCGGCTGCTGCGGTGGCAGCACGGTCTGGAATCTCCAATGGCCAATGCCGGCGAGCTGGCGCGCACCGTTAGACCGCAACTGATGCCAGCTTTGCTAGCCGTGCTGGAGCGTTGCGCCATGCTGTGTAGCGCATCGGACTGGACGCTGAAGTACTTCTGCGGCAGCGGACTTGCGCAGTGTCTGCGGCAGCTGCGCGGTCTGGCGCAGTTTTGCGGCAATACCACGGGGGCGGAATTAATCGGATGGCTCGACGATCGCTGCCTCGACATGCATCTCACGGGCCGCGTGCCTGCGCCTGGCGCGATGCAGGAATGGCTTGCCAGGCTGTTTGCCGTAGTACATCAAGATGAAGTGCATCACGAGACGTGCGCGCGCGCGGAATCGCTGCACAACGTGGCACCGGCCACTGCGCTCCACCTGGCCGAAACCCAGGACGAAGCCTTGCTCGAGGCGGATTTGCAGAGCGCGTATGAAGCCGAACTGGAGCTCTATCGCCAAGACCTGCAACAGCAACTGCAGGGCGACAGGCCGAAGGTGACCGCTCGTCTGCTCGCGCTGCTGTACAAACTGACCTGGATCTTCGCCGCAGCGGGACACTCTGACTGGTCGCGGCTCTACCACTGCGCGTACTACGTAGCGCTGCAATTCTGGCGTACCCGGCGGCCGCTCAGCGCAGAGTGCCACGCTGCGCTCACGGCATTGTCACAGGATTGCGGCGCGGCTGTCTCCGCGTCCGACCTGCGCTGCTGGCGCCAGCAATTATTGCAGGACTGGCCCTGCTGGACGGACGACAGCAAGCGCCTGATCGCACTGCCGGCCGACGCCGGCGATGCAGTTGCGCTCGACGCAGTACCGGCCTTGTTATCGGGATCCTTCGTCGCGCTCGTGCGCGCCGGTGCTGCAAGTGAAGCTCCGGCCACCGATACCTGCGCGCCGCTGCTAGCGGAACTCGCGCTGCTCGAAAAGGGTGCGGCCGCGATGAAGATCTGGCCACTCGAGCAGCTGTGCAGCGTGCTGATGGCCACGTATGAAGCGCGGCTGCGCGATGCCGCCAGCCCGCCGGCGCAACTGATGCAACAAGCTCATAGGCAACTGGTTCGCATGCTCGACGACGCGGCGGCCTGGCAGCAAGTGCAGCCCGCCGATGTTGTGGTCCAGCAACTGGAGGCCTGGCTCGCGTCCCGGTCCAGCTGCCGCGAGCCTCTGCCCGGCGTGGAACCGGGTGGCGATGGCGCGCCGCCCTTGCGCGACCACTTGCTGGGCTTCCTCGGCACGCTGGCCTGCGTGCTCGAAAGACCCGTGCGCCTGCAACTCGACGCCGACAGTATTCAGCTGGACCCGCCGCGGATACGGCAGGTACTCGAGTGCCTGCGTCCGCTGATCAAATTCATGTTGCTAGACCAGGCGGTGGATGCACGGGGCCGGCACGCGATGCACAAGCCACGCGTCAGCACACTGGTGGTGAGCTTGCGCAGCACGAGTGCCCGGCTTGTAATAACCGCGGCCGAAGACAGTCACGAGCTGGTGCTGGCGCCGGCCGACTTACAGCGGCTGCAGCGCCGCCTGCCAAAAAGTGCTGGGCTGCTGACGTGTAAATCGCGCGCCGGACTGGGGCGGTCCTTTACCTTCACGCTCGACTGAGCCGCCATCCACTGGCCCCGCGCTAGGCAAGCTTCGAAAGCTGCCGCTACAATGCGCGCTCATTTCCGGGGCGCTCCGTATTGTCACCTCTACGCTGCCCCTTCTCACTGGAGTTCCCTTGCGTTCGATCGGATATTACTGGGGCCTGCTTGGAGTCATTGCTCTCATCGGTTCCGCCGTACTTCGGCTGAGTCCGCGTGTATTTGAACTGGACTCGTACTCGCTCAGCGCAGTGCAATGGATCGTGCTGATCGTCTTTACGCCGTACATGGCGTACGCCGAAGGCTACAGGGGCTTTCACCAGAACTTTGCGCCACGCGTCGTGGCACGTGCGCTGTATCTGCGTGAGACGGATAGACACGAAAGCGCGCCGCTGAAAACGCTGATGCTGCTGCTCGCGCCAGCGTTCTGCATGGGCTTCTTTTACGCGACACGTCGCCGGCTGCTGACCTCATGGCTCGTGACATCGGCCATCGTTGCGCTGGTCCTCGCTATCAGCCATACCGCGCAGCCCTGGCGTGGCATCGTGGATGCTGGCGTCATCACGGGACTGGTAGTGGGAATTGCGTCGCTGTTGTGGCACTGGCTGCGCTTCGCAGTGCGTGGCCTGCGACCTGCCACGCCGCTCGACCTGCCCTGAGGGCAAGTCGAGACTGTCTCTAGACCTGCATGGTATGCAGGCGCACGGAGAGAACCTCTCCGATGAAGTCGAGGAACAGGGTGTCGAGCGAACTGTTGAAGTGTTGCTCGCGCGTGCTGCCGATCAGCAGCATCGGCAAGCCGTAGAGCTGGCGCACGGGCGCATCGTCGGCCATATGCAGCGGCACGATTGCCGCCGATACGATCGGTGCCGACTCCTTCGCCGTCGGAAACAATAATTGCTGCTGCACCGGGTTAAGCATGCCGCAGTAGGTGCGCTGCTTGGCAAAGAGATCGCCAAGCGCCGTGCGCACGCTCGACGTCGACAGCCGTACCACGCCAGGCTCGTTGCCGGATCCATCCGACACGAACACGAGCGCCGCGGCGCTGGCGTCGAAGTCCGCGCGCAAACGCTCCGCCATCATCGCCAGCAGCGCCGAAAAGCTCGTGCTCCGGAGGACGTCGAGGATGACAAGCCGCGTCTTCTCGAACAGGTTGTCGTTGGTGCGGGCGTTGCCGATGAACTCGTGGATCTGATCCTGCAGCGAGTTCTGCCGCTCGCGGAACATCGTCACCTGGCGCTCGAGCAGCGAAATGGCCTTGCCACTTTCGTGCGGGATGCTGAGCTCGAGCAGCAGGTCGGCATGGCGGTGAAAGAAGTCGGGATGCTTGCGCAACCAGGCCGCTATCGTGTCTGCATCCAGCTCCGCCTGATCTGCCACGGCGGAGGAAAGCCCTTCGGAAGTATTGCTCGTGTTGCCTGTCATGCTGCTATGTATCCAACCTTCAGAGTAATTTTGGCGTCGCCGTCAGACGATCACGTGACCTTCAAACACCGTGGCCGTCGGCCCCGTCATCCACACCGGTTCATTGCCACCGGCCCAGCGAATGCGCAGCGAGCCGCCGTGGGTCAGCACCTCCACTTCTTCAGCGAGCAGGCCACGCAAGCGGCCGGCGACAACTGCGGCGCAGGCGCCGGTGCCACAGGTCAGCGTTTCGCCAGCGCCGCGCTCGAAGACGCGCAGCCGGATCGTGTCGGCACTGAGGACCTGCATGAAGCCTGCGTTCACGCGCTGTGGAAAGCGCGGATGGCTTTCGATCTGCGGACCCAGCGCCGCCACCGGCGCGCTGGCGACATCGTCGACCACGAGCACCGCATGCGGATTACCCATCGACACCGCTGAAATCGGTAGCGCCATGCCGGCCAGTTCCAGCGAGTAGCTAATCGCCTGTGCCGGCGCCACGAACGGAATCTCGGCAGGCGCGAGCCGGGGCGGGCCCATGTCGACGGTCACAAGACCGTTGTTCTCGAGCCGCGTCCGAATCGAGCCACGCGCCATGTCGAAAGTGAACTCGCGTTTCACAGATAACGCCTTGTCGATGGCAAAGCGCGTGACGCAGCGCGCGCCATTGCCGCAGTGCTCGACTTCACCGCCGTCGGCGTTGTAGATGCGGTAGGAAAAATCGCAGCCGGGCTTGCTGGTGGGTTCGACGATCAGCAGCTGGTCGAATCCAATGCCGGTCTGTCGATGCGCCCAGCGGCGGACCAGCTCGCCGCTCAACTGGACCTGCTGGTTCACGAGGTCGAGCACCATGAAGTCGTTGCCGAGGCCGTGCATCTTGGTGAAGCGCAGGATCATCGAAGCCTCAGCTGTCCAGTACCGATTCCAGCGCCATCTGGTCCGCATAGGTTTCGCGGCGACGCACGAGGAAATAATTCGCGCCGTCCACCATGACTTCCGCGGCGCGGTTGCGCGTATTGTAGTTTGAGCTCATCGCAAAGCAGTAGGCGCCAGCAGAACAGATCGCAAGCAGGTCGTCGGGCGCTAGCGCGAGCTCGCGATTGCGGCCAAGGAAGTCGGCGGATTCGCATATTGGGCCGACGATGTCCCAGGTTTTGTGCGCGCGCGTCGCCTCAGGCTGCTGCACAGGCACGATGCGCATGACGGCCTGGTACAGCGCGGGCCGGATGATGTCGTTCATCGCGCCGTCGATTACCGCGAAATTCTTCGACTCGGTTTCCTTCAGGTATTCAACCCGCGTCAGCATCACGCCGGCGTTGCCGACGATGGCGCGGCCCGGTTCGAACATCAGCGTCAGCGTGCGCGCGCCAATACGGGCGAGCACGGCCTGCATGTATTCCTCAGGCGAGGGCGGTTGCTCGTCGTTGTACTGCACGCCAAGGCCGCCGCCGAGATCGAGATGCTTTATCTCGATGCCATCGTTCGCGAGCAGGTCGACGAGCGCAAGCACGCGATCGAGCGCGTCGAGGATCGGCGTCATTGTTGTTAGCTGCGAGCCAATATGACAGTCCACGCCGGTTATCACGATGCCCGGCAGCGATCCTGCCTTGCGATAAAACGCCGGCGCTTCCTCGATCGGTACGCCGAATTTGTTGTCCTTGAGGCCGGTGGAAATATACGGATGCGTCTTCGCATCGACATCGGGATTGACGCGCAGCGAGATTGCCGCGGTCTTGCGCATGCCGGTGGCAACGGCCGAGAGTCGTTCGAGCTCCGCCCACGACTCGACGTTGAAGCAATGAATGCCGACTTCCAGTGCGCGCCGCATCTCGTCAGCGGTTTTACCAACGCCCGAGAAGATGATCTTGTCTGGATCACCGCCCGCAGCGAGTACACGTTCGAGTTCGCCGCCCGACACGATGTCGAAACCCGCGCCGAGGCGCGCAAGCACATTCAGCACGGCAAGATTGGAATTCGCCTTGACCGCATAGCAGATCAGGTGGGGCCGCGCGCCGAGCGGTTTACGAAAACCCATGAAGCGCTGTTCAAGGTGCGCGCGCGAATACACGAAGCATGGTGTGCCGTAGTCGCGGGCGATGTCGGCGAGTGGCACGTCTTCGGCGTGCAGCTGGTCATTGCGGTAGGTGAACGCGTTCATCGAAAGGCTCAGGACTGGACGGCTGGCGGCGGCGGAACGAGGGGGCCTTTCTGGCCGCAACCGGCCAGTGCGAGACCGGTCAGTAAGGCGAGCAGTAGCAGTTTTCTCATGATGGGCACCCCTGCAATAAAGGGCGCGATTATACAGGCAATCACAAGGGTTTCCCCAGCCGGGTATTAGCGGTTACGCTGCCCTATCCGCAGCAATGATCCTGGAATGACCATGACCGACGCAGAATTCCTTCGCCTCTATAAAGCCACCCTCGTCGACATCGAGGAACGCGTCGAGGCCGCCATCGTCAATGACGATGCCAGCATCGACTACGAGTCTGGCAACGATATGCTGACGCTGAGCTTCGACAGCGGCAGCGTGGCGATCATCAGTCGGCAGAGCGCCATCAAGCAGCTGTGGCTGGCGGCGCGTTCGGGAGGTTTTCACTTCGATTATGACGAAACCGCCACGGCCTGGATCTGCACGGTCAATGGCCAGACGCTGCCGGCGATGCTCAGCACGATTTGCCTCGAGCAGGGGGGCGTCAGGATCAGCTTCAACAAATAGTCGCGAGAGCAAGTTTTGTCGGCTTCCGGCCGTTATACCACTGGGGGCCCCCGGAACGCAGGTTGGCGGTAGCGACTGGAGTTCGTGCGGTGCCGGCCTTTCGCCAGTTCGCACTGGCATGATCCTTTTCGGTAACTCTAAAAAGATGAATCGACCGAAAATCCAGGACCTGTAGACCAGCCGTGTCCTCGAAACCCTGTTCGAGATCGGTGGCATCGGTTTCTTCCTCGTTGCGCCCAGTCGCTACTTCCTGGATGCAAATCGGATCTCATAAACGTTACCGCACGAAGGACGGCCGTTCCCTGTGGATGCGCTTGCGTTCCACGACGATGTGCGACAACGCGGGCAAGGTCATTCACCGCATCGTCATGGCCGAGGAGGTCACGATCAAAAAGGGGAATGAAGTATTCCTCGAACAGATGGCCGCACTTGTCGAAGCATCGGAAGACGCGACTTTTCGCGTAAGCACTGCGGTTGTTCTGCAGTTCTGCAGTTCTGGAGCAAGGACGCAGAATGCCTGTACGGCTATACGGCGGAAGAAGTCATTAGCCGCCTGCTGGGATTCATTGGTGCTGACGGAAACCTGCCGAAGCTTTCCAACGTACCGGAACGGCTGATGTGCGGCGAAGTGAGCCACGATCCTGCAGGCTGTTCGCGGCACACGGACGGACGCGTACTGCATGTGTCGGTGCAACTGTTTCCAGGGATTCACGCCACTGGCGATCGAGCCTTGCAGTTACGTGCTAATGTTGATTACCGACACGGGCGTCGGCATGAGTAGCGATGTGCTTGAAAGAATTTTCGAGCCCTTCTACTCGTCGCGGGCCTGGACCAGGCGCTGCGCATGAGCACACCGGAGAAGGTTGAATTGATCATGACCGATATTGTCATGCAGGGGCGCGGCGGCCCGGAGTTTGCGCAGTACTGGCGCGACAAGCATCCGGAAGCGAAATTCCTGGTTACTTCCACGATTCCGCAAGAGGGACGCCAAGGCCCCCGCGTCAGCTCTCGCAACTTGCTGTGGAAGCCGTTTACAGCCAGGGCTCTACTCGACCGTGTGGAAGAAATTCTCGGACGCAGCTAGAATTGGCCAACGTAACTGCAGCGGCTGATTCCAAACCTTTAATGCAAGATTAATATCCTGGTGCTGTAAGTCCGATGAGCCCCGCGCTATTACCGCGCGCTGATTGCATCCAACACTATCCCCAATTAATTCCCCTTAAACAGATGCGTGGTCGCATAAATATGTCTTTGTAATAGACATACCGCGACACAATAGGTCTGGAACAATCCCTTGCTTAAGTAGTATCAAACGATAAATTTGTGAACCACTTGGCAAATTTTTGCGCTGTCTGTGTCGTTATAGTCGACCAGGTACACCAGTTTTTCAGGAACTCAAGATGTCCGAGGAATTTGTAAGCGAACTCAATAGCTATTTGTACATTGGTGAAATACTCGTCAAGACAGGGGCTTTACATGATTTGGAGAAGTACCTCTGCTATCCAGGGGGATCAGTTTTTCACGCAACCAGCAACACCGAAGCCAGGGCTATAGTTGAAAACAACAATATCGCCGCGATTGTGGTGGACCAGCATCTTCCGTTCTGTAGCGGACTCGATTTCATGCGCTGGCTTCACAGCTTTGCGTACATACCTACGATCATCATCGTCAAAGACCAGCTTGCCGAAGATACCGAAGCAGTCGTCGTGCTCGAGGCCGGCGCCGCCGATGCCGTGGACCATGAGATCTCGGCTCGCGAACTGGCAGCGCGCATAAAAGCGTGTACACGCAAATATCTGCACAGCACCAGCGAGCCGAACATGGGGCATTTCGCAGCAGAGTCCGGTCTCGCCAGACGCACGGCAAGAGTGCCGCTGTATTTCGCGCCGGAGTGTCGCAGGCTGTATTTCTCCGACACATCACGCACGATTCTTCATGCCAAGGAAGCGGAGTTGATGACCTTGTTGATCAACAAGCATCCGGCGTTTATCGATCGCGAAGAGATCAGTCAGAACATTTTTCATGTCACGTGGAATCCCAACGACAGAAGGATCGATAACCTGATCTCCAAGTTGCGCAAGATTCTCGATGCAACCCACAGTGAAGCCGGTGACTCAATCATTGAAACCGTCCGCAACGAAGGCTACCGGCTACGCTCGCCCATCGCACTGATCCCCGGCGGTAACAATATGAGCTTTGTAAGGAGCCACAACTCGATACCGCCGCGTCGTCTCCGTGAATAAATAACCCGCCGCCAGCGTTACGAAAGTGTTGCACAGGCGGCCTGTTTGCCTTGTCGCCGACATTTTTTTACAACAAAGCGCTGCAGATTCGCAGGTCCGGGACGACATACTCCTCCCTGGTCGAAACATTCGATAGCATGATCGTGCTCGCTCATGTCGTACCAGCTCATGTTGTAGTAACTCAGGGAGGAAATAGTGGACCTGCTTCAGTATCTGGCCATAAAAGGCATTTATCACAAATATCGCGGTGAAGTCCTGGAAGTGCATGGGACGCTCGATCTGTCATCGCAGCAGGGGGTGCGTCTGCCCCAAAAACTCGAAGTGCTGGGCGATCTGCTGCTCAGCGACTCGGGGCTACAGACCTTGCCTGAACGCCTGCTCGTAAAAGGCAATCTCGACGTATCCAATACAGCGATCAGCATGTTGCCAAAAAATGCGCGTATCGGTGGCTCGCTGATCCTGCGTGGCTGTTCGCTCGACGTGATGCCGGAATTCATCGAAGTCTGCGGTGACCTCGACCTGTCGGAAGCCAGGCTGCCCGGATTGATGAACGGGCTGCGCGTGCGTGGCTCGCTGAACATGTATCGCGCGCAGATCAAGGCACTACCGGATGACCTGATGGTCGACGAAGTACTGTATCTCGTTGGCTGCAAACTGGAGCGCTTGCCACGCAATCTCAAAGTCATGAAGAACCTCGTCATTTCCTCATCCTCGATCCATGCTGACTTGCCGCGTGACCTGTACGTCGCCGGCAAGCTGATCGACACTGACAACACGCTGCCTGCGCGCTTCCAGCAGGACGGCGTCTGGCTTAGGAGCGACACCTATTCGCAGGCGATCCGCGCGACACTGCTCTAGCGAGCTCGCCAGGGTCCTGCCTAGGGCCCCCATCAACACAAGTTAGCTGACCGGGTGCGCATCCCCTATAATGCGCACCCTTCGTAGTCCGTAGCTTGCCTTTCGTCATGATCACCCTGCAGGACATCACTCTTTACCAGGGCCATACGCCCTTGCTGGAAAATACCAGCATTGCGATCTATCCCGGCCAGAAAGTCGGCGTCATCGGCCGCAACGGCTGCGGCAAGTCGACGCTATTCCATCTGCTAATGGGTGAAATGCCGATCGACGGTGGCGAAATCCTCATACCCGAAGGCCTGGCGCGCGCGCAAATGAAGCAGGAAACGGAGGCTTCCGACCGCAGCGCCATCGACTATGTCATGGACGGGCATGTACGTTTCCGGCAGATCGAGCGCGAGCTGCAAAAGGCCGAAGCCAGCGACGACCATCTGGCGATGGCGCATCTGTTCGCCGACATGGACCTTATCGACGGCTATAGCGTGCCCAACAAGGCCGAGCAACTGCTGAGCGGTCTCGGTTTCGCGCAGGAAGAATTCGCGAAAACCGTCGCTGAATTTTCCGGCGGCTGGCGTATCCGTCTGAACCTTGCGCAGGCGCTGATGCAACCCTCCGATCTCCTGCTGCTCGATGAGCCGACCAACCATCTCGATCTCGAGGCAACGCTGTGGCTGCGCCAGTGGTTGCTGCGCTACGAAGGCACAGTGCTACTGATTTCGCACGATCGCCAGTTTCTCGACGACGTCGTCACGCAGACCGTGAGTTTCGAAAACAAGAAGCTGATCATGTACCGCGGCAATTACTCCGCGTATGAGTTGCAGAAAGCCGAACGTCTGGCACAGCAACAGGCGGCATACGAGAAGCAGCAGGAGCGCAAGGCACATATCGAAGACTTCGTGCGTCGCTTCCGGGCACAGGCGACGAAGGCCAGGCAGGCGCAGAGCCGTATCAAGGAACTCGAGCGCATGGTCGACATCGAGCCTGCACATGTCGATTCGCCATTCCAGTTCCGCTTCCGCGAAGCGCCGAAAACACCGGCCACGGTGTTGACCTGCGAAGAAATCAGCGTCGGTTACAACCGTGTGTTGTTCGACAGGTTCTCCATCACCTTCGCTGGCGATGCGCGCATCGGTTTGCTCGGGCCAAACGGCCAGGGCAAGTCCACCTTGTTGAAGACACTCGTTGGTGAACAGCCGCTGCTGGCCGGTAACGTACATTTCTCTGACCATGTCGCGATCGGCTACTGCGCGCAGCATCAAACCGATGTACTGGACCAGGATGCGTCGCCGCTGCTGTTGATGCGTCGTCTCGACAGCAAGGCAGCAGAGCAGGACCTGCGCAACTTCCTCGGCTCGTTCGCGTTTCGTGGCGAACAAGTCGACACGCCAATCCGCGCATTCTCCGGCGGCGAGAAATCGCGCCTCGCGCTCTGCCTGATTGCATGGCAGCGCCCAAACCTGTTGCTGATGGACGAACCTACGAACCATCTCGACCTGGAAATGGTGCATGCGCTGACACGCGCGCTTCAGGAGTACGGCGGCGCGTTGATCCTTGTGTCACACGACCGTCACCTGCTGAACAACACCGTTGACCAGTTCCTCATCATTCGTGGTGGGAAGGTGGAGTTCTTCGAAGGTTCGCTCGACGACTACGAAGCGCTGGTCATGGAAGGCAGTGCCGCGAGGCAAGGTGGTGCTGCGGCGTCGAGGGAAAAAGCGGCGGCGCCGAAATCATCCGTCTCCGCCAAAGGCGGCAAGGAGCAACGCCAGCAGGCAGCGCGCTCACGCGAAGACCTGAAGCCCTTGCGCGACAAAATCAACAAGCTCGAGCAACAGATGGAACGCGAACAACGCAAGTTGTCCGACATGGAACAAAAGCTCGCTGATCCGACGCTGTATGAAGATGTCAACAAGGGCTGGCTGGCCAAACTGGTCCAGGAGCAAGGCGAGCTGAAACGCCAGTTGCAGCTCACAGAAGAAGCCTGGCTGCAGGCTAGCGAACAACTCGAAAACTCCTGAGTTCGAGCGACGTCTGGGCCCGTTGTATCTGCCGTCGCCGGGGTTTATCCTCGCTCGCAAGCGGACCGGCACACGCGAACAAGTCCGCCGTTTTTCCCCACAAACATGCGGTCGCCACTGCTATGAAGTCCCTGCTTGCGGTCAGTTCCCTGGGTGCGCTGCTGTGCGCCTCCTCCGTTTTCGCGCAAGGTCGCGACTTCAGCCCCGCGCACGCTTCCGGCCTGCTGGACCAGTACTGCAGTGAGTGCCATAACAGCGAAGACTGGGCGGGCAGCATCGCCTTCGATGTGCTCGCCGTCGAAAACGTCGGCGTGGAGCCGGGAGTATGGGAGGCCGCGGTGCGCAAATTGCGCGGACGCCTGATGCCGCCGCCGGGCTCGACGCAACCGGCGCAGGGCGAGATCGACGCTTTCGTCGGCTTCCTCGAAGCCTCACTCGATGCCAACGTCAACCTGCCGCAGGCTGGCCACGTGGCAGTGCAGCGCCTCAATCGCAGTGAATATGCGCAGGCAGTGAAGGATCTGCTTGCAGTCGACATCGATACTACCGAATACCTGCCGAGCGATATCGAAGTCGACGGCTTCGACAACATCGCCGCAGCCCTCAGCACGTCGCCCGCATTCCTTGATCAGTACATCAACCTTGCGCGCGTGGTTGCGCGGCTAGCGGTCGGCGAACCAGTGCCGAAGCAGGCCTTCGCGTTTTATCGCTCGCCAAGTGCCGCGCAGGACGCATACCAGGAGGGCATGCCGCTGGGAACGCGCGGCGGCATGCAGGTCACGCATAATTTTCCCGCTGACGGCGGCTACGAGATCAGCGTGCTCGATCTCGACGTGGGCCTGTACCCGCGTTCGGTAGAGACGCAGCACACGCTCGTGCTGCTGGTCGATGACGAAGAAGTCTTCCGCGACACCATCGGTGGGCCGGAAGACTTCGCACTCGTCAACAAGGGTGGAGCGCCGGCGGCCACTGAGGTCATGGCGCGCTTCGCGAAGATACCGGTGCAGGTCAGCGCGGGTCCGCATCGCGTCACCGCGACCTTCATCGAGCGCTCGACAGTGGAAACTGATGAGACTGTTGGTGGTTTTGTCGCCTACGGCGGCTTTGCCTTCGAAGGTGAACTGCGCGTGCCGCGCCTGTTGAATGGCATCGAAATCACCGGTCCTTTTGCCTCAACTGGCCTTGCGATGACAGCGAGCCGCGCAAAGCTGTTCATCTGCGAACCAGCGCGCGCGGCCGACGAGCCAGCCTGCGCGCGCGACATCATCGCCAGCTTCGCGGCGCGTGCGTACCGGCGGCCCGTGACCAATGCAGAGGTCGAGCGCTTGCTTCCGTTCTACGAGCAGGGACGTGCTACTCCCGGCGGCTTCGATACCGGTATCGAGCACGCGGTCGCAGCGATCCTTGCAACGCCGGACTTTCTCTATCGCGGTATCTCGCTCAACAAGGACATTGGCGACAAGCAGGTATTCGCGTTGAGCGATCTCGAACTCGCGTCGCGCCTGTCGTTCTTCCTGTGGGGCCAGGGCCCCGACCCGGAACTGCTGGCGCTCGCCGATGCGGGAACGCTGGGCAACGCTGCAACACTGCGGGCACAGGTGCTGCGCATGCTTGACGATCCACGTGCACAAACCCTCGTCAACAACTTCGCATTGAAGTGGCTGAACCTCGACGATGCGAAAGCCGTCGATGTCGACCCCAACCTGTTCCCGGGTTTCCGCGCCGAGATGCGTCTCGACTTCGCGGAAGAACTGCGCTTGTTCCTTGGAAGCGTCTTGCTTGAAGATCGCCCGGTGCAGGAATTGCTCAGTGCGAACTACACCTATCTCAACGATCGACTCGCGCGCCACTACGGCATCGACACGGTATTCGGTACGCAGTTCCGCCGCGTCGAACTCGAGGATGAGCGGCGCTGGGGCTTGCTCGGCAAGGCGGCGGTATTGCTGCGCACGTCGTATGGCGATCGAACTTCGCCCGTGCTGCGCGGCGCCTGGGTGCTCGAAAAGTTGCTGGGCACGCCGCCGACACCACCGCCGCCGAACGTCGAAACCGATTTGTCGGTTCCGCCCGGCGAAAAGCCCACGACCGTGCGCGCACGTCTGGAACAGCATCGCGCGCAGCCAAGTTGCAACCAGTGCCATGGTGTCATCGACCCGATTGGCCTCGCGCTGGAAAATTTCACGGTAACGGGCCAGTGGCGCGATGTCGACGTGCAAGCCGAAGCCCCGATCGACGCGAGTACGGTGCTGCCGAGCGGCATTGCGATCGATGGTCCGGTGCAACTGCGTAATGAATTGCTGAAACGTCCGGAGCAGTTTGCGCTGGCGCTGACGCAGAAACTCTTCATGTATGCCCTGAACCGCGAACTCGAATATTTCGACCTGCCGCAGGTGCGTGCGATCGTGCGGGCTGCCGCGGCGGATGACTATCGCCTGTCCGCGCTCGTCACTGGCATCGTGCAAAGCCCGGCGTTTCGCATGCAGGCATTGCCCGAGGCCGGCGCGGACATTGCGCGGGCTGCGGAATAAGGGAGTACTGAACCTATGCGTCACATTATTCCGGCGCTGTTTCTGGTTGTTGCCGCGAGCGCCTGTGCGCAAGGTTCCTCGCTCGTCGAATTGGTGCGTTCCGGCGATCGCGCAGGCGCGCTCGAACAAATCCGCCTCGGCGCCGACGTCAACGCCGCGCTTGCCGACGGCAGTACCGCCTTGCTCTGGGCCGTGCACAATGTCGATGAACCGCTTGTCGAGCTCTTGCTGGCGCGCGAAGCCGATCCCGATGCGCAGAACCGCTACGGCGCATCGCCACTCGCTGAAGCGGTGCGCATCGCCAACGTGAATCTCGTGCGCATGCTGCTCGAGGCCGGCGCCGATCCTGACACCGCCAATGCCGACGGCATGACTCCGCTGATGCAAGCCGCGGTGACCGGTGTTGTCAAAGTGGCGGAGCTATTGATAGACGCCGGTGCCGAGGTCAATGCCGCCGAGCAATGGAAGCAGCAGACTGCGCTGATGTGGGCGGCCGCGAACGGCCATGGCGACATGACGAGGTTGTTGATCGAGCATGGCGCGCAAGTCACGTTGCGCGCCGTAGCCACCGACTGGGGCAGCCAGATCACCGCCGAGCCGCGCGCGCAATATCGTCCCACCGGCGGGCTGACGCCGCTGCTGTACGCCGCGCGCTCCGGCTGCATCACGTGCATCGAAGCAATACTCGATGCCGGTGCCGACATCGACCTGCCAACGCCTGAGGCCATTACTCCGCTGATGGTCGCGATCGACAATTACCGTTATGACGCGGCGAAGTACCTGCTCGACAGGGGCGCCAATCCGCACGTGTGGGACTGGTGGGGCCGCACGGCGCTGTACATCGCGACCGACATGAATTCGTACGGGCCTGGCCTGAATCGTGGCGGTGCTGACCTGGTCACTGGCACCACTGCACTCGATCTGATACGTATCCTGCTCGACGCGGGCGTAAATCGCGATCCGCAGCTGAACCATCATCGTCCCGGCCGCGGCGGCAACAGCGGCCGTTTTGTCGACGATTTATTGACCAGCGGCGCAACACCGCTGCTGCGCGCGGCCAACTCGCACGATGTCGACGCGGTGAAGTTGTTACTCGACTACGGCGCGCAGGTGGACCTGCCAAACGTCAATGGCGTCACACCGCTACTGGCGGCTGCCGGCTTCGGCAACGCGCGTGGTGTCTTGCGCGGCAGCTTCGATGCGAGCGAAGAACAGAAGGTCATCCCGGTGCTTGAAGCATTGCTCGCCGCCGGCGCCGATATCGACGCGCGCGTCGCCGATACGAGCAGCCACAACGCGGTCATTGCCAGGATGAGCACGCTGACTGAACGCGAGGGGCAGACAGTACTGTTCGCCGCCGCGATGCAGAACTGGAACTCGGTTGTCAGCTGGCTCGTCGAATACGGCGCGGATCCCGCGGCCGTCGATGCAAAGGGCAAGACGCTGCTGGAGGCTGTGAAAGGTCAGGCGGGCGGACGCGCGGATCGGCCGGTGTCGCCGGAAACGATCGCGCTGGTCGAGACGCTGCTGGCACAGGCTGAATAAGGCGTCGTAGTGGTAGTGTCGATACCTGCTGGTCTTTCAGCAAATTGCTTGTTGAGGCGGTGTCGCGTTGCCTGGTCGGGGCGAAGCCGTGTACGAGACTGTTATGCCGAGCTGTATACTCGGTTTTGACCATAGCAAATGGGAACTGGAGACGATTGTATGAAAGCGTACCGTGAAGACATGCCTTTCAGCGATGAGCGTCGCAGCGTTTTTATTCTGGTGATCGCGGCGGCGGCTGTCCTCGCCGTGTGTGGCCTGTTGTATTTCGGCTTGCGGACTTCCGATGAGCCAGCGACGCCGGCATCGTCACCCGTCGTGCGCGACTCCGCCACCGTCGTGCCGCCGGTCGTGGATACGAATGCGCCGACAGCGGAAGCACAGCCGACAGCGCAGGCTCCTGCCGCTGAGCGGCGTGACCTGACCGAGCGGCCACTGGCCTCGCCACGCACCACCGTGGGCGCTGGCGCTGCGCCGGTAACAGGTGCAAGCACAGGCGACAGTGCAGAGGCGGTCGTCATTACCGGCGAACTGCTCGAAGACCTCGAGGCGCAAGCCGAGGCTGAAGCCGCACAGCAGTAAAGCCCTTTCTGTGATTGGCCCATAAACGAAAACGCCGGGATCACCCCGGCGTTTTTGTTTTTGCGAGAGGAGTGCGTGCCTACGGAACGATCGAGCTGCTCCGATCCACCGACGAGGATTCCTGGCCGACCATCAACTCATGTGCATAGTTGGCCTGCTGGCAGGAATATTCGAACAGTTCCTGGCCGGGGTTCCAGCGCAGGTTGAAGCCGCCTTCCCAGTTGCCGGTGTAGGCGCCGGGATCGTCGACGGTGATCTTGTAGTCGATTGCCATTTCATTGATGCGAGTGAAGCGTTCGACCGTGTGCAACTGAT
This sequence comes from Pseudomonadota bacterium, assembly GCA_041178065.1. Classification (GTDB taxonomy): domain Bacteria; phylum Pseudomonadota; class Gammaproteobacteria; order Pseudomonadales; family Pseudohongiellaceae; genus CAILUG01. Next base: position 29,774 of record JBEGWB010000099.1, read on the forward strand.
CGGTGTGTGGCAAGCCACGACGATCAAGCCAGAAGTCTTCGTTGTAGCCGACAGTATCGACGACCAGCGTGTTGTCTTCCCAGTGACCAATCGAGTGACCATAGTTGGTCGGCTCGAAATCAGCCGGGTGCTCACGACCGTCCATGAAAACCGTGCGGAAGGTGTGCGGACCGCCCGTGTCGAAAATGTAAAGGCGTTCGAGGTCGTTCATTTCCACGAACTCGACGCCATAGGGCGTCAGGAACTGACGTGCCGCACCGGAAGCCTTGCAACGAGCATGCGGTTCAAGTTCATGCAGTTGGCGGGCGTCATACAAGGCGCGCGACCAGGGCTGGAAAGGCACGATATCCACGGACGCTATCGGGTCGAGGATGCCGAACACCGGCGTCCACAAGCCTTTGTCCTGCGGAGTCTGGCCCTGCAGCAATACCCTTCCATCGGCATTGACCGGTGCGGGACCGGCTGGTGGAGGTGCCTCAGGAGCAGGGCGGCTCGCGCGGTTTGCGCCGAGTTCCTGTGACTCGGTCGCAGGGGCCTGGGCCAGGACTGAGCCTGACAGCAGCACCGCGGCGGTCAGCGTGGCGGAAGCAAGCTGTGTCAGACGCATATTAATTACCACGACCGCCGCCATTGGCGTTGTTGATCGAGGAATCGGCATCCAGCGTCACGCCAGGACGTCCACCAGTAGCAGTAACGGTCACGGTGCGCGCGTTGACGCGATCCGAACCATTGCGAGCCAGGAAGCCGTCTACCGCAATTTCGGTGCCGATCTGCAGGGTGTCACGGCGCCAGCCGCCGCGCTGCAGGCCATGCGGTGGGCCCAGTTCTGCGCCCCAGTTTACGACTTTGCCAGTTTCCGCATCCTTGACGTTCAGGTAGATCCAGACGTGGGGGTTGGTCCATTCCACTTTTGTGACGATACCGGTCAGGCTCTTCGGTTTGTCGCCGTCGAATTCAGCGGTGAAGGAGTGGTGCGCGTATGCGCCGCCAGCCAGCAGAAGCATGGCAGCGGTGACCAGACGGGTAACTAGGGTTTTCATGACATCTATCCTCTCTCTGAGAATGTGTGGACTGTTTATTACGTACTGAGTATCGCGTGAATCTGATTAACGAACTCTGAACTGTATAGGGGTCAAGTTACTGCTATTCGCGCCGCGCTTACTGACGGTTGTTCTGGCAGAAGTGCGCCGGCATTTCTGCGCCGTCGACCCACTGCAGCGTCCAGCTCGCGGTCCACGGACGCGTGTAGGCGCCGGGATCGTTGACCGTGACGGAATATTCCAGCGTTCCCTTCGAAGACCGCGTGAAACGCTGCTCCATTTCCAGCAGGTCGGTGTGCGGCAGGCCACCATTGGAGAACCAGAAGTCTTCGTTGAAGCCCTTCGTGTTCACCACCAGCGTGCCGTCCTCCCAGCGGCCGGTCGAACGGCCGTAGTACAGCGGGTTGTCGTCGTCGCCGGTCACAAGGCCGGATTCGCGCTCGAACATATAGACAATGTGGTAGTTGCGGTTACCGCTGCCTACCAGCGTGAAGACACGGGAGTTTTCCTTGTCTTCAATTAGTTGCATGCCGAGGTTCGACTGGTACTGGCGCGGCCCGCCCGGGGGTTTGCAGTTGATGAACATCGGGTCGTCCTGCAACGCGCGCTGCTGGCGCAGTTTGTAGACGCCGAGAGCCCAGGGCTGCAGGGGAGCAACCTTGGCGGCATCGTCGACGTTCGCAAGCAGGCCGTCCTCATCCATTGCGACTTCGACGCCATCTTCTACCAGCGCGGTTTCGCTCGGGAAACTCCAGTAGCCATCCTGGTTGCCGCCGGTGGTGCCGAGAGCGACCGTGCCATCGGGCCAGCGCGGGGTGGCTTCCGACGAGGGAGCCGGTACTTCGGCGCTGACGGTATATACGGCGGCGCCATTCAGCGAGACGCTTTCGCCCCAGACCTGGCGGGAACCGTCGCGGGCACGGAGGCCTTCGACGCTGATTTCATCGCCAGGCTTGACCGAATCAGGCGCCCAGCCGTTTTGGCGCAGGGCAATCGGGGTTTCCAGTTCAACGGCCCAGTTTTCGACGCCGTTGGCTGTCTCGACGTTCATGAAGATGTGGGCATGCGGATTACGCCAGTCGACGTAGGTCACACGCCCGGTCATCGCGGTATCGGCGGCCGGATCGAACTTGGCGGAAATGGGATGATGCGCAAAGGCCGTGGATACACTAAGCGCCAGCGCGCCCAGGGACCACGGAATGACAGAACGGATTTTCATAGTTAGCGTCCGCTTACTGTCTGACAATTTCAAAGGATCCGCTCTCGCCGCCATTGCTCCAGGTACCGGCAATGGAGCGGTTGGGCAGTTCGAGGCGGGCGAAGGTACCTTCAAGGACGTAGTCGCCGGCTTCGAGGTGCACGGTCCAGTCTGCGGGATTCAGGGTGGCGTTTGCGACTTCGAGGTTGTCGGTGCCGGGGTTGACGATGCCCGTGATGTTCTTGCCATCCCAGTTCAGGACTAGCAAGAGGCTTTCGCCGAGGGCTTCGTTACCCTGCCATTCGCCGATCCAGGAGCCCTTGATCGGGTGACCTTCCTGCGCCGAAACGGTGGACAGTCCGCCGGAAATCATGCCGGCTGCCAGAGCTGCGTAAAGTGCTTTTTTAACGGTAAATCTCATAGTTATAAACTCCCCTGCTTAACAGTGGACGGAGACTATCACCCGCTCTCAATTTGGGGCAAGCCGGCCTTGGCGGAACATTATGAAAGGAATGGGGATTTTCGAATTCCGAAAACAAGTTCGATGGCGAAGGGGGCAGGAAGCTCCTTTTCCGGCACAGGCGCGCTGGAAAAGGAAATCCGGGGATTCAGGCAGCGCTGAAAATGGGGCGGCAAGGCCTTCGCGCTGTGGCGGTCCTGAACGGCGCGGGGGTCTTCCGGATCTGTGCTACTCGAGTGCCTGGCGTGCACGCGCAATTGCCGCGCGCACCTGTGCCGGGGCGGTGCCGCCGGTGTGATTGCGGGCATTTACCGAGCCTTCGAGACTCAGCACGCCAAACACGTCGTCGTTGATCGCAGGGCTGAACTGCCGGAGTTCCTCCAGCGTCAGGGCGCTGAGATCGCGCCCCTGCTGGATACCGAAGGCGACGCTCTTGCCGACCACTTCATGCGCATCGCGGAACGGCACACCTTTATTTACCAGATAGTCGGCAAGATCCGTGGCCGTGGCGTAGCCTTTCAACGCGGCCTGCCGCATCTTGTCCTTCTTTGGTTTGATTGCAGGCACCATGTCGGCGTAGGCCTTCAGGCAGTCCTTGACGGTATCGAGTGCGTCGAACAGCGGCTCCTTGTCCTCCTGGTTATCCTTGTTGTAGGCCAGCGGCTGGCCTTTCATCAGCATCAGGAGGCTGACGAGGTGGCCTGTCACGCGGCCGCTTTTGCCACGCACGAGCTCCGGCACGTCGGGATTCTTTTTCTGCGGCATGATCGATGAGCCCGTGCAGAAGCGATCGGGCAGGTCGATGAAGTCGAACTGCGATGAAGTCCATAGCACGAGCTCTTCCGAGAAGCGCGACAGGTGCGTCATGACAAGGCTGAGCGCGGCAGTGATCTCGATCGCGAAGTCACGGTCGCTGACGGAGTCGAGCGAGTTGCCCGTCGGCCTGTCGAAGCCAAGCAACTCGGCGCTGTATTCACGGTTGATCGGGAAGGTCGTGCCGGCCAGCGCTGCCGCGCCGAGCGGACACTGGTTCAAACGCACGCGGCAATCGCGCAGGCGGCCGTAATCGCGCTGCAACATTTCGAACCAGGCCATCAGATGGTGGCCGAATGTCACGGGCTGCGCGGTTTGCAGATGCGTGAAGCCCGGCATGATCGTGTCGGCTTCGCGTTCGGCGAGCCCGAGGATTCCCTGCTGCAGGGCCCTGACCAGCTCGCACAGCAGGTCGATCTCGTCGCGCACGTACAGGCGGATGTCGGTGGCGACCTGGTCGTTGCGTGAACGTCCCGTGTGCAATTTCTTGCCTGCCTGCCCGATGCGCGCTGTCAGCCTGCTCTCGATGTTCATGTGCACGTCTTCGAGCTTGATGGACCACTCGAACTCGCCAGCTTCGATTTCCGTCTTGATGGTGTTCAGCCCGTCGATGATCTGTGTGCACTCGTCGGCTGTCAGGATGCCGGCCTTCGTCAGCATCGTCGCGTGTGCGATCGAGCCGCGGATATCGGCGGCATAAAGGCGCTTGTCGAAAGTCACTGACGCGGTGAAACGTTCGACGAAGGCATCGGTCGGCTCGGAGAAGCGGCCGCCCCAGGGTTTGTCCTGACTCATAGGATTCTCTTTGACTGTACTGCCGAGGTGCCAGGCATGAGGAATGCCGGACGAGGTGTGGATAGCCGCGGATTATATAGCACCGGCTGCGGGCCAGGCGAGCAGGGCAAAGCAGCGGCGCTTGTAGTCGCTCTGGCTGATTGAGAATGCATGGTCGATATACGAATGCTCGACGATAGTTGCCAGGACGGCGCGCAGCGATTCGACTGACAGCGCCGGGGCGGGAAGCATCGGAGATGGCATACACATGGCTCGCGCTGAAACTGGAAACCAGGAAGCAAGGTTCAAAACCGGACGAGGCCGAAAAGTGGGGATGCCGCAATAGTTTTCAAGGGTCCCCTGACCTCCCGTACAATGCCTGCGACATCCGCCAAGACAAGCTTCCCTCCATGTACCCAAAAGTCCTGCGTATCGCCACCCGCGACAGTCCCCTTGCCCTGTGGCAGGCCAATTACGTCCGTGCCCGGCTCGAGGCCGCGCATCCGGGCTTGCGCGTGGAACTCCTGCCGATGACGACGCGCGGCGACCAGATGCTGGATTCGCCCCTGTCGCGGATCGGCGGCAAGGGCCTGTTCATCAAGGAACTCGAGGTGGCGCTGCTCGATGGGCGTGCCGACCTCGCGGTGCATTCGATGAAGGACGTGCCAATGGAGTTTCCGCCCGGCCTGAGTCTCGCGGTGATCTGCGAGCGCGAGGACTGCCGCGATGCCTTCGTCTCGAACAATCATGCGTCGCTCCAGGACTTGCCGCTTGGCGCAATCGTCGGCAGTTCCAGTTTGCGCCGGCAGTGCCAGCTGCGCGAGTTACGTCCGGATCTCCTCATTCGCGACCTGCGCGGCAACGTCAATACGCGCCTGCGCAAACTTGACGAAGGTTTGTATGACGCCATCATCCTTGCCAGCGCCGGCCTCATCCGCCTCGACATGGCGCAGCGCATCCGCCAGTACATACCCGCGGAAGTGTCGTTGCCGGCTTGCGGGCAGGGCGCCGTTGGTGTCGAAACCCGCGTTGCTGACGCCAGTACGCGCGAGCTGCTGATTCCCTTGCACCATGAACCCACGGCGGTCTGCGTGCTGGCGGAACGCGCCATGAACCGCCGCTTGCAGGGTGGCTGCCAGGTGCCGATCGCGGCACTCGGCCTGCTCGATGGCGACGAACTGCATCTGCGCGGGCTCGTCGGCTCGGTGGACGGCACGCGCGTGCTGCGCAGCGAGATCAGCGGCAACAAGCATCTCGGCGTCGAGCTCGGCGAAATACTCGCCGAGGACTTACTGCGCCAGGGCGCCTCCGCGATTCTCGAAGCGCTGTGACCGCATGCCCTCCCCGACGCCGCTGAAGGGACGCACCATCTGGTTGACCCGGCCGGTGGGCCAGGGCCTTGAATTACGCGCCACGCTCGAGCAGCTCGGCGCGTGTGTTCAACACCTGCCGCTACTCGCGATCAAGCCGATCACCCCCTCGCAGGCCGACAGGCAAAAGCTGATTGATCTCGATCGTTACGATCTTGTGTTCTATGTCAGCACCAACGCCGCGGAAATCGGGCTGGAGGCGATTGCGCAGTGGTGGCCGCAGTATCCACACGGCATTCGTAATTTTGCCGTCGGCCCTGGTACGGCTGCCGTGCTCGAAAGACAGGGACTGTCGGTGTCCTTTCCCCGCGAACGGATGAGCAGCGAGGCGTTGCTTGCGCTGCCGGAGCTGCAAAACATCGAGGGCTGCAGAGCCCTGATCGTGCGCGGCGCCGGCGGTCGCGAGATCATGGCCGAGGGGCTGCGCGCGCGCGGCGTATCGGTCGACTATGCGGAACTCTACACACGCGCACTGCCGGATCACCCTCCCGCCAAATTGCAGAGCCTGCTGCGCGACTACGCTCCATCGGCGCTCGTCCTCAGCAGTGCCGATGCGCTCGACAACCTGAAGAGCTTGTTTTCCGCGCTGGTTCCGACCTGGGCGCAGCTGCCGCTGGTCGTATCGTCCCAACGCCTCGCGGAACATGCTGCAATACTCGGTTTCCAAAACACTGCGATCATCGAAGGCGCGAGCGACGCCGCTATAATCCACGGGCTGCTATCCCTGGCTGGAAATGGAATCTCCGCATGAGCGATGTCCCCGAGTCTCCCAAACCGCCACCGCAAACTGACACCGGCGAAGCGCTGGCGCGCATGGCCGGCTACGGTGAAGACAACCGGCGCGCGAAAAGCCGCCGTGGCTGGGGGCCTCTCGTCATCGTACTGGTTGTGCTGCTGCCGCTTGCCGCCGTCGGTGGTATCGCGTGGCTGCACGTGGAGATGCGCAAGGAACTCGATGTACTGCGCGCCGCTAATGCAGCCTTGCAGCAGCAGAGTGCCGGCAGCACAAGCCAGGTGGCGCAACTGCAGGAAAGCCAGCAGGAGTTGGGCAGTAGCCTCGAACAATCGCAGCAAGAGTTGCAGGCAAACCTGCAGCGGAGCCTCGAACAGATGCTCGAACAAGCGGTGCAACCGGAACTGTCGGCAGCGAACGCGGCCGTCGCGGCGCAGGCGCAACGTATCGCCGCGCTCGAGCGTCAGCTCCAGGACTTGCGTCAGGCAGCCACTGGCGCGACCACTTCGCCGCTGAGCGATGCGGAAGCGATGTTGCGCTTCGCCCAGCAACGACTCGTGCTGGCACGCGATGTTGCCGCTGCGATCGACCTGTATGTTGCCGCCGACGAGTTGCTGGCGGGTGTGGAGGATCCGCGGGTTTTTTCCCTGCGCGATGTGCTGGCGCGTGAACTGGCCCAATTGCGCGCCGTTCCTGTCGTCGATGTGTCCGGACTCTTCGCGCAGTTGAGCGCGCAAGCGCGGCGTGTCGAGGATCTTGCCGTCGCGGTGGAGACGACTGCGACGGAAAGAGGCACAACGCAAACCGAAGCCGTTGTGGCCGACAGCGACTGGTGGGGCAGCGTGCAGCAAACCCTCGGCGAATACTTTGTCGTCACACGCAGCACCGATGCAGTGCTGCCGCAACTGAACAGTGAAGAACAGCTGTTGATCCGCGCGCTGATCCAGTTGCGCATCGAGCAGGCCAGGTTTGCGCTGTTGCGTTCTGATCAGCGCCTGTACCAGCAGGCGCTCGCCGATGCGCTTAGCTCCAGCCGTCAATGGCTCAGCCCTGACGATAGCGCCGTTGCCGAATTCCTGAGGGCGCTCGAAGCCCTGCGCAACATGCCAATCGTCGCGGACATCCCGACCGTCGACGAAACGCTGGTTGCGCTGCGCGCGATCTCGGGTGCGCCGCAGATCGCGCCGCCGCTCAAACCGGCGGATCCAGCGCCGCTACCGGACGCACAGCGACCCGCCGCAGGAACACAACTGTGATCCGCTTCTTTGTCTATGCGCTGGTCGCGCTCGGAATTGGCGCCGCGTTCGCCCTGTGGCTCGCGGCCGATCCCGGGTACGTCATGGTCCGCTTCCGTGGCACCACTATCGAAGCGACGCTGGCGACGGTCATGCTGACCTTGCTGCTGCTGGTGCTGCTTGTGTTCGTGCTGCGCTGGCTGTTGCGCGTACTGAATCCGATGCGATTGTTCCGCGGCGGCTTGCCCGCGAAGGCGTCGTCGGATGCGCTGCAACTGTTGCTGCTCGGTCGCTGGCAGGAAGCATACAAACTGTTCGTCGAGAGCGCGGATCGGGTCGATTCGCCCGAATTCAACTATCTCGGCGCCGCGCTTGCCGCGTTCCAGCGCGGCGACAGTACGTCGTGGCACTGGTGTCTCGACCAGGCGGAGCGCAAGGCTCCCGGCACGGTGCAGGGCATAAAAAGTTTTCGCGCGCTACTCGAAGCGCGTGCTGGCCAGGCGGAGCAGGCGTTGCCGATATTGCTGGCCTTGCTCAGGCTCGCGCCGGCAAGCCCCTTTGTCTTGATGCAAGCGCGGGACATTTACGTTGCACAGGGACGCTGGGATGAACTGGCGGCACTATTGCCGCAGCTGGAAAAACACAAGGTTGTCGATGCGCGCGAGGCGCAGGCACTTGCGGTGAAGGGCCAGGCGCAGCGGCTCGAACTCGCCGCAGTCACCGACGCCGACAGCCTGCGCCTTGCGTGGCACGACGTGCCGAAGGCCCTGAAGCACGACGAAGCGCTGGTCAGCGTCTACCTGCGCAAACTGCTGGAGCTTGGACAGGACACGGAAGCGGGCGCGCTGTTGACGAGCCACCTGAAGAAAAACTGGAGCGACAATCTCGTCGGCATGCTCGGCTTCGTGCACGTGCGCAATCCACAGGAAGCCTTGTCGATGATGGAGGGCTGGCTAAAGCAGCAGGCGAATAGCCCCGTGTTGCTGCTGACGCTCGGCCGCCTCTGTCTGCGCAACCAACTGTGGGGCAAGGCACGCGAATACTTCGAGCTTGCGCTGCGCGTCACGAAGTCGCCAGAACTCGCGGCTGAAATCAGCGCCGAACTCGCGCGGCTGCTCGAGCATCTTGGCGAAGCTGAGCGCAGTCTTGCGCACTATCAGCAAGCGATGAGGGCCCTAAAGTATCCGCTGCCGGACGTGCCCTTGCCGGTGAAACGCGCGGAACTCGCGAAGATACCGTAGCGGTGCGGCGCAGGGCTTTCAGAAAATCCCGAGTTCCTGCCACAGCGCATCGACGCGCGCCTTGACTTCCGGGCTCATGCTGATCGGCTGGCCCCATTCGCGCGAGCTTTCGGCGGGGAACTTCGTCGTTGCATCGAAACCCATCTTCGAACCGAGTCCGGAGACAGGCGACGCGAAGTCGAGATAGTCGATCGGCGTGTTTTCGATGCTAACGGTGTCGCGCACCGGGTCCATGCGTGTCGTCATGGCCCAGATCACGTCCTGCCAGCTGCGGACGTTGATGTCGGCATCCACGACGATGACGAACTTCGTGTACATGAACTGCCGCAGGAAGGACCACACACCCATCATCACGCGCTTCGCGTGGCCGGGGTACTGCTTGCGCATGCTGACGATCGCGAGCCGGTACGAGCAACCTTCCGGTGGCAAATAGAAGTCGACGATCTCTGGATACTGCTTCTGGATGATCGGGACGAACACTTCGTTTAGCGCAACGCCGAGTATCGCCGGTTCGTCCGGCGGGCGGCCGGTGTAGGTGCTGTGATAGATCGGATTCTTGCGATGCGTGATCGTCGTCACAGTGAAGACTGGAAAGCTTTCGACTTCGTTGTAGTAGCCGGTGTGATCGCCGAACGGACCTTCATCGGCCATGTCGCCCGGATGTATCACGCCTTCAAGCACGATCTCGGCGGTAGCGGGCACCTGCAGGTTGCTGGTGCGACACGCAGCGACTTCTGTCTTGCTGCCCCGCAGTAAACCGGCAAATGCATATTCCGACAGTGTGTCGGGAACGGGTGTAACGGTCGCAAGCGTCGTGGCTGGGTCGGCGCCAAGCGCTACCGCAACGGGAAAGGGCTTGCCCGGATGCTGCTGTTGCCACTCGCGAAAATCAAGCGCGCCGCCGCGGTGCGACAGCCAGCGCATGATCAATCGGTTCTTGCCGATCTTCTGCATGCGATAGATGCCGAGATTCTGGCGTTCCTTCAAGGGGCCGCGCGTGATGACGAGCGGCCAGGTCATCAGTGGCGCCACGTCGTCGGGCCAGCAAGTCTGAATGGGTAGCTGGTCGAGATCGACGGCGTCACCTTCGAGCACGACTTCCTGGCACACAGGCCGGCTGATTTCCTTAGGCGCCATGTTCAGTGCCTGTTTGAAAATCGGGGCCTTGTCGAGCAGGTCGCGCCAGCCTTTCGGTGGATCGGGCTCTTTCAGGAATGCGAGCAGTTTGCCGACATCGCGCAGCGAGGCCACATCCTGCTGGCCCATTGCGAGCGCAACGCGCTTAGGCGTGCCGAACAGGTTGCCCAGCACGGGCATCGAGTAGCCTTTGGGATTTTCGAACAGCAGCGCAGGGCCTTGCGCGCGCAAGGTGCGATCGCAGATCTCCGTCATTTCGAGGTAGGGATCGACTTGCGTCTTGATTCGCTTTAGCTCGCCGGATTTTTCAAGCGTGGCGATGAATTCGCGGAGATCTTTGAACATGGCAACAGGTGTTAGAGTCGAATTTCAGCGGAGTGGATCAAAGGGGTCAGAGGATCGAAGGGTCAGAGGGATCAAAGGGGTCAGATCAAAGGGGTCAGAGTAATTTGATCGCATTCCGAGCCTGCGCCGCCGTAACGCGATCAAATTACTCTGACCCCTTTGATCTCTTCGATCCTTTGGCCCGGGGCGAAGAACTGCGTCCTGCGGACGCCAGTCGTCACTTGCGCTTCATGGACTGGAAGAACTCGTCGTTCGTCTTCGTGTCTTTCAGCTTATCGAGGATGAACTCGGTTGCAGGCACGTCTTCCATGGTCGTCAGCAGCTTGCGCAGGATCCACATGCGCTGCAGTTCGTCCTCGTTCGTCAGCAGGTCTTCGCGGCGCGTGCCGGAGCGACGCACGTTGATTGCTGGATACACGCGCTTCTCGGCCATCTTGCGGTCGAGATGCAATTCCATGTTGCCGGTGCCTTTGAATTCTTCGTAGATCACTTCATCCATCTTCGAGCCGGTATCGATCAGACAGGTCGCGATGATCGTCAGGCTACCGCCTTCCTCGATGTTGCGCGCGGCGCCAAAGAAGCGCTTTGGACGTTCGAGCGCATGCGCATCGACACCACCGGTCAGTACCTTGCCCGACGAAGGGATGATCGTGTTGTAGGCGCGCGCGAGACGCGTGATCGAGTCGAGCAGGATCACGACGTCTTCCTTGTGCTCGACAAGACGTTTCGCTTTCTCGATGACCATCTCGGCCACTTGCACGTGACGTGCTGGTGGTTCGTCGAAGGTGGAGGCAACGACTTCGCCGCGTACCGAGCGCTGCATTTCCGTCACTTCTTCAGGGCGTTCGTCGATCAGCAGCACGATCAGACGGCACTCGGGCGAGTTACGCGTGATGGCCTTCGCGATGTTCTGCAGGATCAGTGTCTTGCCGGCTTTCGGCGGCGATACGATCAGTCCACGCTGGCCTTTACCGATGGGCGCAACGAGATCGATGACACGCGAACTCAAATCCTCGGAGCTGCCGTTGCCGGCTTCGAGCTTGAGACGTTTGTCGGGGAATAAGGGCGTGAGGTTTTCAAACAGTACTTTGGTGCGGGAGTTTTCCGGCTTGTCGAAGTTGATTTCATCGACCTTCAGCAGCGCGAAGTAGCGCTCGCCTTCTTTCGGCGGCCGGATCTTGCCGGAAATCGTGTCGCCTGTGCGCAGGTTGAAGCGGCGGATCTGGCTGGGCGAAACATAGATATCGTCCGGGCCCGCAAGATACGACGCGTCGGCCGAACGCAGAAAACCGAAACCATCCTGCAGAATCTCCAGTACCCCATCGCTGTAGATATCTTCGCCGTTTTTCGCATGGCGCTTCAGCAGCTGGAAGATGATGTCCTGCTTGCGAGTGCGGGAAACGTTTTCAATCCCCATTTCCTCGGCGGTGACCAGAAGTTCTGAAATCGGTTTTGTCTTCAGTTCGGAGAGATTCATGGTTTTTGTAGTGTTAATGGGCAGGAACCTGCACGTTGAGGAGGGGGGATGGGATTAAAACGGACGTAAGTCAGATTAAATTTTTATTATAAAACTTATGGTTTGAAAGCTACTTTGATTTCAAAAGTTTGACTTGAAACAGCTTGCTTGGAAAAAGTCGTTTTGCAAACAGTCCCGGGGAACAGCAACACAAGAAGGGGGTCGGGGGCTTGCAATTTCTGCTTGGGAAAAGGTGTCGAAGCGACGAGCAGGGCCTCAATCTAGCACCGGGAAAACAGGCTGTCTAGAGAAAATTCAGTCCCCTTTGAAGCGGGAAATGCGGAAATTGGGGAGAAAATTTCACTGGAGCCCCAATTTCCGCGGCGTGTATCAGCTGGCGCTTTCGGAGCGCGCACCCGATGAGATCGTGCTTTCGATAAACACGGCCAGCTGCGATTTCGACATGGCGCCGACTTTTTTGGCTTCTACATTACCGTTCTTGAAGATGATCAGCGTCGGAATGCCTTTGACGTTGTACTTCGGCGCGGTGTTTGGATTCGCATCCACGTCGAGTTTGCAGATTTGCAGCTTGCCGGCATATTCCTCGGCAAGTTCATCGAGCACAGGGGCGATCATTTTGCATGGGCCGCACCACTGTGCCCAGAAATCCACCAGCACGGGGCCGGAGGCTTTCAGGACTTCTTCTTCAAAGTTGGCGTCGGTGACATGCTTCAGATGTTCGCTCATAGGGTTACCTTCAGTTGATTGGTAGCGTTCAGATATATCGATGGACTAGTGGTTACGCTTCGTACGGGATAATAAGGTCAAAGATCGCGGAATCAAAGAGCCCGGCCATTGACCGTGGGGATTAGCGGTAAAGGAATTAACGATTGGCAGGGTTTATCCCAGTTTTTGCGCCAGTTGCAGCGCAAAGTACGTCAGGATTGCATCGGCCCCGGCGCGTTTGATGGCGAGCGTTGACTCGAGCATGACCTTGTCCGCATCGAGCCAGCCCTTTTCGAAGGCCGCCATGTGCATCGCATATTCGCCGCTGACCTGGTACACGAATGTCGGCACGCCGAATTCGTCTTTCACGGCTTTGACGATGTCGAGATATGGCAGCCCTGGCTTGACCATGACCATGTCGGCGCCCTCTGCCAGATCCAGCGCCACCTCATGCAGGGCTTCGCGCGCGTTTGCAGGATCCATCTGGTAATTCTCTTTCGTGCTCTTGCCGAGATTCCCCGCCGAGCCGACCGCATCGCGGAAGGGTCCGTAATAGGCCGATGCGTATTTTGCCGAGTACGCGAGGATGCGCGTGTTGACGTGGCCCTCGGCTTCGAGCGCGCTGCGAATCGCGCCAATGCGTCCATCCATCATGTCGCTGGGCGCGACGATGTCGGCGCCCGCTGCGGCGTGTGACAAGGCCTGCTTCACCAGCACCTCCGTTGTCACGTCGTTGAGCACGTAGCCCTGCTTGTCGATGATGCCGTCCTGTCCATGCGTCGTGAACGGATCGAGCGCGACATCGGTGATGACGCCGAGCTCGGGACAGCTGTCTTTCAATACTTTGATGGCGCGCTGCGCCAGCCCCTCGGGATTGAAGGCTTCGCGTCCATCGAGTGACTTCGCTGACGGATCCGTCACTGGAAACAGTGCGACCGCAGGAATACCAAGCCTGCGAACTTCCTTCGCCTCTTTGGCGAGCTCATCAAGGCTCAGTCGCTCGATGCCGGGCATCGACGGTACCCGCTGGCGCTGGCCCGAGCCTTCGACGACGAATATCGGATAGATAAGATCGTCGGGGGTCAGCACGTTCTCGCGCATCAGGCGCCGGCTGAAATCGTCGCGGCGCATGCGACGCATGCGCGTTTGCGGAAAGCGGCGAGTATAGGAACCGCCGTTGGATGACGCGGACAAGGTGGATACCTGCACGAAAGGAGCGGGCGCTTACTGTAAAGCGAAGGCCTGGCCAAGTCCAACCGGCTCAGCGCCTGCGCGTGTAACCACCGAGGTCAAGCAGCTGTTCTTCCAGCGCGAAACGCAGCAGCAAGGCTCGACTCAGCCGGACCAGCATTCGCCGGAACGCGTTCGTCAGGGCGGCAGGCCTGCCTTGCTGATAACGGTCATTGAAAGCCAGCACCGCATCCGTCGACTTGCCGATACTGTAAAAAATATGTTGCAGCAGCGCATGCAGCTCGGCATCGGGGCGCAGCTCCCGCGCCAGTACGCGGCCGTAGACTTCGAAGTGTCCGGTGGAGATGTAGTCGACGAGCTCCGAGCACAAAGCGTGCAGGTTCTGCGCTTGCTCTGATGCGGGGAAGGTCAGCACTTCGCCGCTTAGAAGCAGCAACAACAGCCGACGCACTTCGATGCGCTGCAGGCGCCACCTGCTGATCAGCAAGTCGAGGTCGGCGCAGGCCGCCGGTTGCGCTTGCACCATTTCCTTGCCTTCCCTGTGCCCGGACTAGTCTGTTCGTGGCTTCACTATAGGAGAGCTTTTAGGGACGCGCCAAAAAATTTCGCGACTGCGAGAGTCACAAAAGCGGATGCAATAAAGGGAACAGGTTACTTGCGCAGTGCCTGGAATATTCCCGCTGCAGCGATCATGGCGAAGCCGACGATTGCCCATTCGGGAATGCCCAGACCGATGACCGGATCGACCCATGCGATTTCCGCGCAGTTGCCATCGCCGGAAAACATCACCTTCAGCGTCTCAGCGAGCGGGAATTCCTCGAGCATGTATGACAGGCTCGGGCCGCAGGATGGCACCTGGTCTTTCGGCAAATGCTGCAGGTAGATCTGCCGCATGGCGAAACCGCTGCCGACAGCCGCGAGCACGGCGCTCGCGAGACCATAGGCGCGAATGCCTGTCGCGGCCGGATTGTGAATGAAGGCGGCTAGTGCCGTCAGTCCGGCGGCAGTGAAGAACACGCGCTGCATGATGCAGAGGTGGCAGGGCTTTAGATCCATCGCGTACTGCATGTAATACGCAATCCCCATCATCGCCGCGCAGAACAGGAAGATGTACAGGTTGATGAGGCGCTTGTTCAATAAGGGGGAAGAGAAAGCCATGACTCAACTCTGGTTGGTGATCCACTGGATGGGTTCGTCGGATGCCTGTGCCCGCTGCGTTTACCGGCCACGTTCATCAGGTCCGTTTCAGGATTCGTTAAGGTGTTTCATATAGGTGGCGAAGTCCACCCTATCATTTTGCTCGATGGCCGTCTGCTCCAGCACTGAGGTCTCGCTCATCCGTGCAAAGCTCGAGCGCGTGGCTTCGGGCAGTTGCAGGCCGCGGAAATAATCGCTGCTTGCCAATGACTGGTTCATCGCAAAGCGGAACCAGGAGGTCTTCAGTTCACGCATGCGCTGCAATACTTTCGCCGAAGGTGTCAGCTCGCTATTCGCAACTTTCGCAAACTGCGCCTGCGTTGCCGCGCTGCTTTCATCATTACCGTTGATGTCATCCAGCAGTTTCGCGATTTCGAGCACATCGCCAAGAATTTTCTCGGCCCAGTCCTTCATGCTGATCTGGCCGCCCTTGCGGGTCAGTACCAGCGCCGGATCGCGCCCCTGTTTGACGACCGCCTTGAAGTTTGCATCGTTCTGCTGGTACTGGGCGTGATCGGCTGGCGGACTGCTACGGAACAGGCAAAACAACAGGAAGGCATTGAGGAAGGTCATTGTCTCGGCATCGATGCCGACTGGCAGGAACGGATTCAGATCCATACAGCGAACTTCGACATATTCCACGCCTTCATCGCGCAACATCTGCACGGGGCGCTTGCCGGCCGGAGTGATGCGCTTGGGGCGAATCGTGCTGTAGAACTCGTTTTCGATCTGCAGGATGTTGGAGTTGATCTGCGCTGGCGAACCGTCGGCCGTCGCGAAGCTCGCGTAAGGCGGATACGGGGTCTTGATTGCCTTCAGCAGTCCTTCCACATACTGGTCAAGACTGTTGTAGCTGATGTGCAGGCCAGCCTGCGCCTTGCTCGTGTAACCGAGATCGCCCATTCGCAGCGAGGTGCCGTAGGGCAGGTACAGCGTGTCTTCGTCGAAGCTTTCGAGCCCGTGGCCGGGATTGTTCTTGACGAAACTGCGACACAGCGCAGGCGAGGCGCCGAAGAGGTAGATCAGCAGCCACGAGTGGCGGCGAAAATTGCGGATCAGCGCGAAGTACTGGTCGGTTTTGAATTCATGTAGCGATTGTGTCGAGCCCAGCAGTTCGTGATACAGCGGCCAGAACGCATCAGGTAGCGAAAAGTTGAAGTGGATGCCGGCGATCGTCTGCATCGTGCGGCCGTAACGGAAGCCGAGGCCTTTTCGGTACAGCGTCTTCAGCCGTCCGCTGTTGGAACTGCCGTACTGTGCCAGCGGTACCTCTTCATCCTTGCCGATGATGCAAGGCATGCTCGAGGTCCACAGCAGCTCTTCGCGCGGCAACTGGGCGTAGGTGAAGATATGGATGTCGCGGAGGCGGGCCAGGGTGTCTTCGGGCTTCTGGAACACCGGCGTGATGAATTCCATCAACGCTTCCGAGAAGTCGGTCGTGATGTTCGGATGGGTCAGCGCGGAGCCGACGCCAGGGGGATGTGGCGTTAGCGCGAGGTGCCCTTCGGGATCGATGCGCAGGCTTTCCTTTTCGAGGCCATGGTTGATGGCGGACAGGCAACTAATGCCTGAGGACTGCTTCAAGCGGTCGACGATGCGCGTGATCTGGTCTGACAAAACAAGCTTCCTGAGTCGTTGGGGAGCTGTCTACCAGCCTGCTGCGGCACTGTCCGCGGACCCCGCCCTGTAGAGGGGGAGCAGGTGGATATTCTTTCAGGCCTTGTTTTTATTCAGCGAGTGGGAAGCCAAAAATGTCTTTTAAATTATTGTAAAACAAGGATTTTTTATTTGAGACAGGGGTCCCCGGTAGCAAGGCCGGGCATTATGCCACAGGAGCGACGCGGGAAGTAAAGCGCGACTACTCGTCGAAAAGCTCGCGCTTGAAGCGGTGAATCCTGCGGCGATCCTGCTTCGTGGGACGTCCGGCGTCCGCCGGCTGTGCCGCATTTTGCGCGCGGCGTTCGGCCGCCAGCCGTTCGCGCGAGGCAAGGCTTTCCGGCGTTTCCTCGTAAAGCAGCGCGGCCTGCGGCGCGCCCTGCCTCTTGTCCGACAGCGCTTTGACGATCACGATGCGTTCGTCGAAGCCCTGGCGGATCTGCAGCGTAGAACCGGTTTCGATCTCGCGACTGCTTTTGCAGTGCTCGCCGTTGCAGTGGACCTTGCCGCCATCGATGGCCTGCTTCGCCAGCGAGCGGGTCTTGAAGAAGCGTGCAGCCCACAGCCATTTGTCGACGCGCATACGCGGGCGTGCTGCTTGCGGGTCCGGCTTGCTCATCGGCGCATCAACTCATCAAAGTGCACGATGCCTGGAAACTCCGAGGGCGGACGCGGCGGCAGCGTCATATCCGGCTGCAAGACCTGCACGGTCTGCGCCAGGCCTTCGGCGCGCGCGCGCCGCAATACGTTGAGGCTGTCATCGATGAACAGGCAGCGCTCGAAATCGAGCTGTTGCTGTTCCTGCAGGCGGGTCCAGAAGCCCGGGTTCTCCTTGGCGAGTTGCAGGTCGTGCGAACTGACCTGCTCGGGCACATGCGCGCTCAGCCCTGACACTTGCGCCTTCAGCCTCAGCGCTTTCGGGTGCGCATTCGTCACCAGCAGCGCGCGTTTGCCGTGCGCCGCAAGGAAGCCGAGGAACTCCTGCGTGCCCGGCCGGAAGCGGATCAGGTGCTGCACCTCGCCTTTCAGGGCTTCGACGTCCATCTGCAGGCGCGCGCTCCAGTAGTCGAGGCAATACCAGTTCAGCGTGCCGTGCAAGGAATCGGAAAGTTCCCTGAGGAAGAGGCTGGCTTCGCCGATATCGCAACGATGGTGCGCGGCATAGCGCACCGGCAGGAATTCGAGCCAGAAGTAATTATCGAAATACAGGTCGAGCAGCGTGCCATCCATATCCAGCAGCACGGTATCGATCCCGGACCAGTTCACCATCGGGTGTCCTCGCTATAATGCGGCTTATTATAGGGGACATCGCACAGCGACTCCGCCACCCACAACGCTCCATCGACATATCCATGACTCTGCAGGACCTGCTGGCGCCCGTCAGCACAATTGCCAGGCAAGCCGGCGCCGCTATTCTCGAGGTCTATCAACGCGACGATCACGAGGTTCAACGCAAGGCCGACGACTCACCGCTGACTGCCGCGGATCTCGCCGCGCACCGCATCATTGTCAGGGCATTGCAGTCACTGCGGCCCGAGTTGCCCGTGTTGTCCGAGGAGTCCGCCAGCGTTCGGTGGGCTGAGCGGAAGAGCTGGACGCGTTACTGGCTCGTCGATCCGCTCGACGGTACGAAGGAATTCATCAGCCGTAACGGTGAATTCACCGTCAACATTGCGCTGATCGAGGCAGGGGTGCCGGTGCTGGGCGTCGTGTTCGTGCCGACGCTCGACTTGCTCTATCTCGGCGCCCGTGGACTGGGTGCGTGGAAAGAAGAGCAGGGCCAGCGCTCCGCTATTCGAACGGCGGCCGTGAGTGAAACGCGCGGCCGGCTACGCGTCGTTGCCAGTCGGCGCCACGGCGGCGCAGCACTTGAAGCCTGGCTCGACGCCGCGCGTCAGCGCTTTCCTGACATCGAACTGGTCAACATGGGAAGTTCGCTGAAGATCTGTCTCGTCGCCGAGGGCAAGGCCGACATTTATCCGCGGCTCGCGCCCACCGCGGAATGGGATACCGCGGCAGCGCAGGGTGTACTTGAAGCCGCCGGCGGCGTGCTGATGGACATGGATTTGCGGCCCTATAAATACAATCAGAAGGAGGACCTGTTGAATCCGCATTTCCAGGCGCTGGGGGACCGGCGGCTTCGGCTGTAGCGACATTCCCGGGCTGATCTGGTAAAAAGCCCGCCTGTTTAACCTGACCTGTAAAGGAGCCAACCGTGGCAAAAGTAACGATCGACGGTAAAGAATACGAATCCGACAACCTGTCCGAAGCGACCCGGACCCAGCTGATGAACCTGAGCTTCGTGGATTCCGAATTGCGCAGGCTGCAGGCTCAGGCCGCGGTACTGGAGACAGCCCGCCAGGTATACGGCCGCGCACTGCGTGAGTCGCTCGACGCGCCCGCGGCGAGCTAATTCGGTCCTCAGGGTTCTACCGTCCCGCTTGGGGGCTTTCCCCTGCTCCCAATTACGAGTCAAAGCTCGATAATGATGAGCCACAGCGGGCGGTGACCTCCTACCTTCTATGCGATCTTCCTGCTCGACGCGCAGGGATGTATAGCCAGCTGGAACAAGGGCGCGCAGTTGATCAAGGGCTATGCGCCCGGCGAAGTCATCGGCCGCTACTTCGCTATTTTCTATACTCCTGAAGATATCGCCCGCGAGTGGCCAGCCCATGAGTTGCGCCAGGCCGCCCGGACCGGGCGCTTCGAAGATGAAGGCTGGCGCGTCAGGAAGGACGGTGCACGCTTCTGGGCCAACGTGATCATCACGGCGCTCAAGGACGACAACGGTGAAGTACTCGCCTACTCGAAGATCACCCGCGACCTCAGCGAGCGCAAAGCCGCGGAGGAAAGACTTCGTCAAAGCGAGGAGCGCTTCAGGCTGCTAGTCGAAGGCGTAAAGGAGTACGCCATCTATATGCTCGATCCGACGGGGCTGATCACAAGCTGGAACGCCGGCGCCGCACAGATCAAAGGGTATGAAGCGCACGAAATCATCGGCAAGCATTTCTCCACCTTCTATTCGGCCGAGGATATAAGAAGCGGTAAACCCGACGCTGAGCTCGCGCTGGCGCGCCTGCATGGCCACGCCGAGGACGAGGGTCACCGTGTGCGCAAGAATGGCACCCGTTTCTGGGCGCGCGTCGTCGTCACGCCGCTGCACGACGAACAGGGGCAACTGCGTGGCTACGCGAAAGTCACGCAGGACCTCACGCAGCGCAAGCATGCGGAGGCGCTCGAGAATGTCACGAAGAGCATCAACGAATTCATTGCCGTGCTAGCGCACGAACTGCGCAATCCGCTGGCTCCCATCCGTAGCGCCGTCAGCATCCTCAAGGCTGAAGCGGGAATGGATCCGCATACCGGCCAGGTCGTGCAAATCATTGATCGCCAAAGCGCCCAGCTGATGCGCATCGTCGACGATATCATCGACGTGAGCAGGATCACCCGCGGCAAGCTGGCAATAATCAAGAAGCCAGTACGCGTGCTCGACATCGTCACGAGGTCGGTCGAAGCAGCGCAGCCCGCGATGGATGCCAAGGGGCACACCCTGACAATGGACACGCCGAATGAAGCGCTGACCTTTGTTGGCGATGAGGTGCGGTTGATCCAGGCGCTCACGAACCTGCTCAACAATGCTTCGCGTTATACCGATCGGGGTGGCGATATCCGATTGTCGATCCGCAACGAACAGGGCAGCGGCGACTACGGCATGCTGGCAATCTCCGTAAAGGATAACGGCTGCGGGATCGCGCCGGAATTTCTCAACCTGATCTTCGGTATGTTCGTGCAGGGTGAAGACAAGCGCACGATCACCAGCAGCGGTCTGGGCGTAGGGCTTGCGCTGACGAGGAGTATTGTCGAGCTGCATCAGGGAAGTCTCGAAGCCCGCAGTGCGGGTCTCGGCCAGGGCAGCGAATTCACCATCCGCATTCCGCTCGCGCAGGGCATGATCGTCGCCGATGTTGCCGCCAACGAACTGACTCAAACCAGGCTGTCGATTCTCATCGTCGATGACAACATGGACGCCGCGATGCTACTCGGTGCGCCATTCCGCCGGCTGGGGCATCAGGTCCTGACGGCATTCAGTGGCAGGGAGGCGCTCGTGCTCTTCGACAAACATCATCCGGATCTCGTCTTGCTGGATATCGGCATGCCGCAGATGAGCGGATACGAACTGGCGCGCCATATCCGCAGGCACCCTTATGGCGCAGGCAAATATCTCGTCGCGGTCACAGGCTGGGGCAAGGATGCAGACAAGTACCGTTCCCGGGAAGCCGGAATCGATCTGCATCTGGTCAAACCGGTGGAGGCGGATGTCTTGTTGACGATTCTGCAAAACCCGGTGCTGAGGTACAAAGCCCCGGTCTCGCACTGATTGTCATTTCGGGACGCTGAGATTTACAGCGTTTACTCGAAGAGCAGCCTCCTTGCGAATCTCCGCCTGGATCCTTTCCTCGCATGCATCATCATCAGGCGTCGGTTCTCGTCTTCGAGCTCCTTCATGCGCGGAGCGCCCCTCACCCCGGCTTGTGCTGGGAACAAATTCTGGATGAAAAGTCAGTGATCTGGCCGGAGTAGCATTGCGTAGGTACCTGGCGAAAGCGTGCATGCAAACTTTGTGGGTGGTGTTGCAAGGTAATGGCTATCGAGACGCCTTCGAGTGAACATCGCGGCACTAAATCCGGAGTTTTACGATGAAATTGTTGAAGCTGGCTTTCGCTTTAGTCCTTGCGCTGCTGCCGCTAATGCCGCTGCGCGTTTTAGCTGCCGATTACTACGTAGACATAACCAACAACACTGGCTACGCGATCTTCTACATTTATGTCAGCCCCGAAAAATCCAACTCCTGGGAGTCCGCACATCTCTGCCGCTTGGCTGATAGGTCTTCTTGTCCAGGACAGAGCATTGTCAAGGGTCTTGGATGATTGGCAGATGGTTGATGTCCAGCTTGCCGAAAAATGCGATGAGATTTCTATACAGGCCAGCGATCAAGTACTTGTAAACGACCTTGTCTGATTGCTCATGCAACGCGTTTTACCTGAGAGAATCGCGCCGCCGGGATGCCGATGACTGGCGGAAATGTTTTTAAGCGTAATTTTGAACGGCACATAACAGACAAGCTCTCTCTTACGAAATTAGCCATGCGGGGTGGTATGAAGAAGGCATATTTAGCAGCACTATTGTTTTGCTGTGTTCTCGACGTCCCCCCATCTTCAGTAGCACTCAGCTTTAGAGTCCAGGGCTGACTGTACTGCCCTCATAGCCAGCTGTCGTGCATAGGCCGCCGGTGTCAAACCACTCAAAGCCTTCTTGGGTCTTCTTCGTTGTATGCCCTGCGCCAGGCTTCGATCAGTATCCGGGCATGATGCAGGTGCATAACCAGTTTTCGTTTACGCATTCATCGCGCAGCCTGCCGTTGAAGGATTCAATGTTAGGCATTTTGCTTAAGCTTGCCTGGCTCGATGAGCCGTAGCTTTATGCCGTGATCGTTGCACCAGCAGAGCCTTGCCGCAGAACTCCTTGCGGGTAGGCTTTTTGGAATGTGTAAGCGCCGGGTGCAGTTGGTTATCCCCCGTCCAGGACGTGGACATGAATTCACGTCCTTTGCATTTTTAACCTGTGTTTACCTCGCGCTATTCCATCCCCCAAATTACGCCAAACCAATGTAATATTAGGGGGCTACTTGGCAATGGAGGGCCACAATAACGTCAGATAAATTCATACGGCCGTTTTTCTAATAGGTGAAGTAGTTTAAAAAATGGTTGCCCTATTTGGAGATAGTCAGCCCATCCTGCAGTTGCGCCAGCTGATGGCAGCCTGCGCCAGCAGTGATGCCTCGGTACTCATCAACGGCGAAACCGGTTCGGGCAAGGAAGTGGTATGCCGCGAATTGCACCGTTTATCGCGCCGCAGCCAAAAGCCGTTCGTGGCAATCAACTGTGCTGCCATTCCGGCGACGTTGCTGGAGAGCGAGCTATTCGGCTACCGAAAGGGGGCTTATACCGGCGCTGCCACAGACCAAAAGGGGCGTCTGGAAATTGCCCATGGCGGCACCCTGTTCCTGGACGAGATCGGCGACATGCCCCTCGACGTGCAGGCCAAGCTTCTGCGTTTCCTTGAAGACCGCATAGTGGAACCATTGGGCGGGGCAGGCGACGGCATGCTCTTGGATGTGCGGGTGGTGGCGGCCACGCATAAGGACCTGTCCCAGCTAGTGCAGGCCAGGCAATTCCGCGAGGATTTGTTTTACCGTCTGAATGTCGTGCCTTTATACGTACCGCCGTTGCGCGAGCGCGCCTGTGAATTGCCGATTTTGTGCAATCACTTTGCCCGCCTTAATGCCCGCGACACCCAGCCAATCAGTTTTACCGAGGTCTCCCTGGCCTTGCTTGGCCATTACGAATGGCCTGGCAACATCCGCGAGTTGTCCAACCTCATCGTGCGCTTTTCTGTGCTGTACCCGGGCAAGGTCATCGACCTGCTAAAAATGCCGGCCGTTGTGCTGCCACCGGGTCTGCAGGCCACGCTGCTGGAGCATGGCGAACGTTATGGCGGCAGCTGGGAACCGACAGCAGTCCCAGCGTTTCCGCTTACTCGCGAAGAGCGCCTGCTGGACTATTTCCGTAACGAGGCCGGAGAGCAGAATACTAGCGAGGATACGCTACATAGCTTATTGCAGGGCGTCATGGGCATTCAGGCGCTGCCCTCCGAGGGAATCGAGGCCAAAAGCATTCTGGAACGTCTTGAGAAAACGTTCATCACGGTGGCTCTGCGCCAAACTAGCAATAACAACACACACTCCGCGCGCCTGCTGCGCATGGAGCGCACAACCTTCATCCAGAAGCTTGCACGGCATGGCCTTAATGGCATGGAGGAGCACTAGCGCGTGGTGTCAAAAACCTGACATATACAAATAAGTGCTTGTAATAAAACGATAAAACGCATTGGCACGGGCTTTGCTTAACCACTGTCAGTTTCCTGACCGTAAGTAACCAAGGCTATGCCCGACAAGATCCCTACTTCTGCCAACCAGCCCTTTGTCTTCGTTGATCCGGCCAGCGCGCGCCAGTTCGCCCTGGCCTGCAAATTCGGTGAAACCGCGTTGCCTGTGCTGATTACGGGACCCACCGGTGCCGGCAAGGAAATCATGGCGCGCGTGATCCACGAAAGCTCGCCGCGTGCGCGGGGGCCCTTCATCGCCATCAACTGCTCGGCGATTACTCCAAGCCTCGCAGAAGACCTGCTTTTTGGCCATGAAAAGGGCGCGTTTACAGGGGCCCATAGTCCTATGCCTGGCTGCTTCGAACAGGCTGATGGGGGCACTCTCTTTCTAGACGAAATCGGCGATATGCCGCTGGATCTGCAACCCAAGCTGTTGCGTTTGCTGCAGGAGCGCAAGTTGACGCGCCTGGGCGGTACGCGCGAAATGAAGATTGACATACGTATCGTGGCGGCCACAAACGCCAATCTGCGTGATGAAATTCGACAAGGTCGCTTTCGTGAAGATCTGTATTACCGCCTGAGCACCTTTGCACTGAGGCTACCGCGACTCGCTGAGCGGCAGCGGGATATCAAGCCGCTGGCCCTGCTGATGTTGCAAAAACATGCTGGCGGTCGCCCCATGCCTCAGCTCGCTGACGATGCATTGGCCCGCCTGCTGGCCTACCCCTGGCCTGGCAATGTGCGCGAACTTGAGAATGTCATGGCAAGAGCCATGCTGATGTGTGATGGCATCACCGTCACCGCGGCTGACCTTGCATTCGATGACGAGGGTGACCAGCCTCAGGGTAACCCGTCAGTACAGGAATCCTGCGTTGAAGCCTATCCGCCCGCTAGCTTGCAGAGCACCGTGCGTAGACTGGAACAGAATCGCATCCTGGAGACCGTGCGGAGCGCCCGTTGTCGCGAAGAAGCTGCCCTGCTGCTGGGTATCAGCGAGCGCACGTTGCGCCAAAAACTGCAGCAGATGCGGCAAGAAGGGCTTGCCGTGCCCAAAGTTTATCAGCGCTGAGGAATGAGTCATGGCCATCGTCAATGACACCAGCGGGGTGCTAGCCCAGATCAGGGATTACCAGAGCCGCATCTCCGAACAACGCAGCCGCATCGATGCGCCGGCACGCGATACAACCAACGTTACAGCGCCTGCTCAGGAAAATTTTTCCGGCCTCATCACGCAGGCACTGCGCAACGGGCTGGACCAGGTCAATGGCCTGCAGCAACGCTCCAATGTGCTAATGAACCGCTACGAAGCCGGAGAGGATGTACCTCTCACTGATGTCGTGCTGGCGATGCAGACGGCTTCAATCGGCTTTGAAGCCACATTGCAGATACGCAACAAGGTAATGAAAGCCTACGAAGACATCATGAACATGCCGGTATAAGGACGCGATAGAAAACAATGGCAACAACAGTGCAGGAAACAGTAAGCAGCAATTTCAAACCCGCTAGCCCAACGCGGGATGAAGGTACTGGTATGGCTGCACGTCGTGGTAGTCCAACCACGACAGCTGTGGTGGCTCAGCAGCAACTCGACCAGGCTGCGAAGTTCCCGTCGATTGCGGAAATTTTTGCGCAACCACTCGTACGAAAATCGCTTCCCGGCATCATTCTTATGCTGGTCATCGTGCTGTTTGGTGTCTTGTATTTCTGGATCGACGGAGGCGAATTCCGCAGCCTCTACCCGGAACTGTCCGAGTCTGACCGCAGTGCCGCATATGAGGCGCTGGCCGCAGCAGATATGCAGGTACGCTTGAACCCGCAAACCGGCAGCATGGAGATTCCGGTCGACCAGTACCATGAAGCCCGCATGATGCTCGCAGCGGCAGGCCTGCCGCGCCAGGCCAATGTTGATGCCATGGCCAGTTTTGACATGCAGAGTGCAATGACCACCAGCCAGTTCATGGAAGAAGCCAAGTACGTGGCCACCATCGAATCTGAACTCGCCAAGAGCATCGTACGCATTTCCAGTATCGAATCTGCGCGGGTGCATATAGCGGCGCCGCGGCAGAGCGCCTTTGTGCGCAACCGTACACCCACCAAGGCCTCGGTGGTGGTGGCCCCGTTCCCTGGGCGTGCCATCAGCCAGTCGCAAGTACAGGCGATCACCTACCTGGTCTCGTCCAGCATTCCCTATCTGTCGGTCTCGGACGTGTCGGTGGTAGACCAGCTTGGCAATTTACTCACTACCACCCTGACCCCGTCGCTGACTGAAGCAACCATGCAGTCGGGCTATGAACGCTCAGTGGAGGAAGGCTACAAAACGCGTATCGAACAGCTGCTGGAACCGTTGGTTGGGGGCGAAAACCTGCGCACCGACGTTGATGTGGTGCTCGACTTCACCCAGCTGGAATCGACCATTGAAGAATATGATCCTAACCTCGATGGGCCGCTGACACGCTCCGAGGTCCTGTCCGAAGATCGTAGCGCGAGCATTACCGCCACCGGGGTGCCGGGTGCTACTACTAACGTTGCGCCCAACGATACGATCGTGACTCCACTGGCAGAGGCTACCGCCGCCATTGACAGTGCCAACGGTGAAAACATCAGCACGCGTTCGACCCGCAATTTTGAGCTGGACCGGACCCTGCGCTACCAGCGTAATTCGCAGGGCCAACTGCTGCGCCTGTCGGTGGCGGTGGTACTCAACGACAGCGCCTCGCTAGATGCCGAAGGCCAACC
>JBEGWB010000100.1:0-4925 GCA_041178065.1 Pseudomonadota bacterium
GAGCCCGGCGTGTGGCCCGGGATTTCCACTGGCGTGATCGTGGTGTCGCCGACGACGATGTTCTCGCCTTCGCGCAGCACGAGGTCGCGCGTGGGCTTGGGAATGTCGCCGAAGAGCTGGCTCGGGCCTTCGTTGGCGATGGTGTCCCAGTCGGCTGCGGTCGTGCCGATGCGCGCGCCCTGTTGCTGCAGGAAGGCGGCGCCGCCGTAATGATCGTTGTGGCCGTGGCCGAGCAGTACGTGGCTGATGTCGGCCGGATCCAGCCCCAGCGCGACAAGGCCGGGTAGCACGAGGGTGTCGATATCGCCGGGATGTCCCGAGTCGAGCAGCACGATGCCCTCGGAGGTCGTGATCGCGTACACCACGGACTCGGAGTTACCGACCGCGTAGAGATTGTCGAAGAGCTTGACGGGAGTCAGCGGCGGCGCTGAAAAGTTGTTCGGCCGCGCATTGCCGGGAACGCAGAAGAAATCGAAGGTCGGCAAGAGATCAGCGCCGGCCACGGCGCGCGCGGCGTCGATGTGGGGCTGGGCGGCGGCCACCTGCTCTGCCGTTGGTGGTGCCGGGGGCGGTGGCTGGGCTGCCGCTGGATTCGCTGCAAGCAGCAGGGCTGCCGCGGACGCATGCAAGAACTTGCCACGTGGTGTCACTGCCGATCCCCTGTATTGTTTTTATGCCCAGCCGAGGCATCGTGCAACAAGGGCAAGCGCAGCGGAAATTGCGAGTGAGGATGGCTGGTATTGGCCCGGCGGATGGCTTGCCGCGGCGATGCCGCTCCGACGCCTCTACAACGCCGCGGCGATGCTGCCGAGCAGTTGCCGCATCCAGATGTGCGGCCGGCTTTGCGAAAAGCGCGGGTTCCAGATCAGCTTTTCCGCCAGCGGCGGCACGTCGACCGGCGGGTCCATGACGCGGATATGCGCCGCTTCGCGCAGTCGTTCGGCCAGGCGCCGCGGCACCATCGACAGCATCGTCGTGCCCTGCAACAGGAAGGGCGCGTTCGTGAAGCTTTCAGTCGTGGCGACGACGTTGCGCCGATAACCCTGGCGGACGAGATGTTCGTCGGCCACGGAGGCATGGCCTTCGTCGCCGATGTTGAAGGTCATGTGCGGTTGCGCCATGAAGTCCTCGAGCGTCAGCTGCGCGCCAATCCCCTTGTGCTGGTCCGACAGGATGCAGACCCAGGGATCCTTGAACAGGTCCATCGATGGCAGTGTCGATTCGATGCCTTCGGGCATGATGCTGAAGTCGATGTCGCCATGCGCCAGCCGCTCGCGCGCCGCCGTGTCGAGCTTGACGAACTGCACGGAGATGTTCGGCGCCAGTTGTTCGAGGCGCTTCACCAGAGGCCCGAGCATCAGCAACACCGCATAGTCGGTCGCGGCAATGCGGAATACGCGGCTTTCCACCTGCGGCTCGAAGGCGCGCTTCGCGTTCAGCAGATCTTCCAGCTGCTGCAGGCACTGGCGCACCGGGCCGGCGATCTCCTCGGCGTAGGCAGTCAGCTCGAGATTGCGCCCGACTCTGACGAGCAGTTCATCGTCGAAGATGTGGCGCAGCTTCGACAGCGTGCCGCTCATCGCCGACTGGCTGAGGCACAGGCGCTCACCGGCACGTGTGACGTTGCGCTCAATCAGCAGGGCATCGAGGGCGACGAGGAGATTGAGGTCGATCTGGCGCAGGTTCATGGCGGGGGAAGTTAGCGGGAATGGTTCGAAAGGACAATGCGAGGTCAGCCTCGCCGACGGGCCGATACGGATGACCAATCCGCCCGATAGGGACAGCCAATGCTGAAAAGCGCGAGCGCGCCTCTACACTACGCCGGCTTTCAACAACCAAAGGAATAATTACATGCGCAGATACACACTCCCGATTCTCGGCGTATTGGCCGCAGGCCTCACGCCACTGCTGCAGAGCGCGGCATATGGACAGGAACAACCCCGGCCAAACCAGTTCTGGTGGCCAGAACAGGTGAACCTGGGCCCCTTGCGGCAGCAGGACAAGGAATCCAGCCCGCTCGGCGCCGATTTCAACTACGCAGAAGCCTTTGCAAGCCTCGACGTCGAAGCGGTCAAACGCGATATCGAGGCCCTGATGACGACCTCGCAGGACTGGTGGCCGGCCGACTACGGCCATTACGGCCCCTTCTTCATCCGCATGGCCTGGCATAGCGCTGGCACCTATCGCATCTCCGATGGACGCGGCGGCGCAGCCGGCGGACAACAACGTTTCGAACCACTGAACAGCTGGCCGGACAACGCCAACCTCGACAAGGCGCGGCGCCTGCTGTGGCCCGTCAAGCAGAAGTACGGCAACAGCATTTCGTGGGCTGACCTGATGGTACTGACCGGCAACGTGGCGCTGGAATCGATGGGCTTCAAGACCTTCGGCTTCGCCGGCGGGCGTCAGGACGACTGGGAACCGGAACTGGTGTACTGGGGTCCGGAAGCCGAATTCCTGGCCGATGAACGCTATAGCGGCGACCGGGAGCTTGCCGCTCCTCTCGCGGCCGTGCAGATGGGCCTGATCTACGTAAATCCCGAAGGCCCCAATGGCAATCCCGATCCCTTGCTCGCCGCACGCGACATTCGCGAGACCTTCGCGCGCATGGCGATGAATGACGAAGAAACCGTGGCCCTGATTGCCGGTGGGCACACCTTTGGCAAGGCCCATGGCGCCGCGGCTCCTGCAGGTTGCGTTGGCCCCGAGCCGGCAGCGGCTGCCATCGAGGCGCAAGGCACGGGCTGGGAAAACAGCTGTGGCAGCGGCAAGGGTGCCGATACGATCACGAGCGGCCTCGAAGGCGCGTGGACCGTCAACCCGACCCAGTGGACGCACAACTACCTGCAGAACCTGTATGGTTATGAGTGGGTCCAGACGAAGAGCCCGGCCGGTGCAACGCAGTGGATCCCCGCTGACGGCGCCGCCGCGACGCTGGTGCCTGATGCGCATGATCCCTCGAAGCGCCATGCACCGGTGATGTTCACGACCGACCTCGCGCTGCGCATGGATCCCGCCTACCGCGAGATCACGACGCGCTGGCTGAACGACCCCGAAGCCTTCTCCGACGCATTCGCACGGGCCTGGTTCAAGCTGACGCATCGCGACATGGGCCCACGCACCCGTTACATCGGTGCGGCCGCGCCGACCGAGGAACTGATCTGGCAGGATCCGATCCCGGCTGTCGATCATCCGCTGGTCGACGCTGCCGACATCGCCGCGCTCAAATCCACGATCCTCGCGTCGGGTCTCACGCTGCCCGAGCTGGTGAGGACCGCATGGGCCTCGGCGGCCTCGTTCCGCGGCACTGACCTGCGCGGTGGAGCAAACGGCGCGCGCATTCGCCTCGCTCCGCAGAAGGACTGGGCAGTCAACAATCCCGATGAACTGGCGCGTGTACTGGCCGCACTGGAAACCGTCCAGAGTGGATTCAACGACGCGCAGTCCGGCGGTAAGCGAATCTCGATGGCCGACCTCATTGTGCTCGGTGGTGTAGCAGCCATCGAAGAAGCAGCGAAGGCAGCAGGCCACGAGGTTGCTGTTCCCTTTACACCGGGCCGTATGGATGCGTCGCAGGAACAGACCGACGTGCAGTCCTTCGCCGTGCTTGAACCGCAGGCCGACGGCTTCCGCAATTACTTCGCTGACGGCAACCGTCGCCCGCCGGTCGATATGTTGGTGGAACGCGCAGCACTGCTGACGCTGACCGTACCGGAAATGACCGTGCTCGTCGGTGGCATGCGCGGACTGGACGCCAACGCGGCAAGCTCCAGCCACGGCGAGTTCACCGCGCGCCCAGGCACGCTGAGCAATGACTTCTTCGTCAACCTGCTCGACATGTCCGCGCAGTGGACAGCGTCGACAGCGGAAGAAGGCATTTACGAAGCGCGCGATCGCAGCACGGGCGAAGTCAAATGGACCGCCACGCCGGTCGACCTCGTGTTTGGCTCGAACGCTGAGCTGCGCGCGATCGCCGAAGTCTACGCAGCGGCCGACGGCGAAGCGAAGTTTGTAAATGACTTCGTCGCCGCCTGGACGAAGGTGATGACGCTCGATCGCTTTGATCTGAACTGATCAGGGCAGGCTTTACCCCGAGGGCGGCTACCGAAAGGTGCCGCCCTTTTTTTGCGCCAACGATGCAGGCGCAGGACGCGGTGTGCGGACAACGCGGCAACTCAGAGTTCGCCGATCCGCTCGAGCACGTGTTCCGCGCGACTCTGCAGGGCTCGCTTCCGGTCCGCATCCATGCGCTCGTAACTGCGATAGATCATGCTCATGCGCGGGTTTTGCTGGAACTGCGCGGCGTGGCGCTCGATGAAGTGCCAGTACAGGCTGTTGAAGGGACAGCTGTCGGCTTCCGTCGAGGTTTTGACATTGTATGCGCAGCTCTTGCAGTAGTCGGACATGCGGTTGATGTAACTGCCCGAGGCCGCATAGGGCTTGCTCGCCAGCAGCCCGCCATCGGCATGCATGACCATGCCGAGCGTATTGGGCAGCTCGACCCAGTCATAGGCATCGGCATAGACGGCCAGATACCACTCACTGATCTGTGCGGGCTCGATGCCAGCCAGCAGCGCGAAATTGCCGGTCACCATCAAGCGCTGGATATGATGCGCATACGCATGATCAAAAGTGTTCCTGAAGCAGGCGCTCATGCAGGCCATGCGAGTCAGGCCCGTCCAGTAAAACGCCGGCAGGTCGCGCGCATTGCCGAGCACATTGTTCTGCGCATAGCCCGGCATCTTCAGCCAGTAGACGCCACGCACGTATTCGCGCCAGCCCAGTATCTGACGGATGAAACCCTCGACCGCATTCAGCGGCGCCCTGTCTTCGCGCCACGCGCGCTCGGCGGCCAGGCAGACTTCGAGCGGGGTCAGCAGGCCGCAGTTCAGGCTGGTCGATAGCAGGCTATGAAACATGAAATG
>JBEGWB010000101.1:0-5951 GCA_041178065.1 Pseudomonadota bacterium
CCTGCATTATAGAAAAAATACGCCCCTGGGTGCTCTGTAAATTTCCTTCGATTTGGGCGCAGCAATCGACTGCCGGCCAATGTTTCGAACCGCACGGCCGGCACGGTACACATAAGCGAAAGGATCCGGCCTCAGCGCGGGTAGAACACCGGCACCTTCGCGTCCACGTTGATCCACACCGACTTCGGCTCGGTGTATTCGTGCATAGCGAAGTGGCCCATCTCGCGCCCATAGCCGGAATCCTTGATGCCACCGAAGGGTGAGCCAGGGTGGAAACGCTTGTAGCAGTTTACCCAGACCATGCCCGCTTCCATGTTGCGCGCCATGACGTGTGCCCGCTGGAGGTTGTTCGTCCACAGCCCGCCGCCGAGGCCGTAGGTCGTGTTGTTGGCCATCGCCAGCACTTCCTCATCATCCTTGAAGGTCGAGACAACGACGAAGGGCCCGAACACTTCTTCCTGGCAGATGCGATCGGCGATGCTTTTGGAGCGCACGATGGTCGGCTCGACGAAGCAGCCTTTCTGCAACTCGGGATTCGCCGGCACATTGCCACCAAGGAGGATCTCGCCGCCCTCCTCCTGCGCCACCTTGCAATAACTCAGCACGCGCTCCTGGTGCAACTTCGAGGTCAGGGGCCCCATTTCGGTCGTGGGGTCCATCGGGTTGCCGAGCTTGATCGACGCGGCCAGCGTGAGGAACTTGTCGAGGAACTCGTCAGCGATTTTTTCATGCAGCAGCAAGCGCGATCCCGCGATGCAGGCCTGGCCCTGGTTATGGAAGATCGCAAACGCGGAACCATTGACCGCGGCCATGAGGTTCGCATCTTCGAAGATGATGTTCGCGCCCTTGCCGCCGAGCTCGAGCTGCACACGTTTGAGGTTGCCGGCCGAGGCCTGCACGATCTTGCGGCCGGTCATTGTCGAACCGGTGAACGAAATCTTGTCGACGCCCCTGTGTTCGGCCAGATACTGGCCGGCGATATGGCCGTAGCCCGGGATGACGTTGATGACACCAGGCGGGAAACCGACTTCGCGCGCGAGTTCGGCCACGCGCAAGGTCGACAGCGGCGTCAGCTCGGCCTGTTTCATGACTACTGTGTTGCCGGCCGCGAGCGCGGGGCCAAGTTTCCAGCTCGTGAACATCAGCGGGAAGTTCCACGGCACGACCTGGCCGACAACGCCGACCGGCATGCGCGTGACGTAGTTCAGGAAGCCGGTATCCACCGGGATCACCGTGCCTTCGTTCTTGTCGGGCATGCCGGCGAAATAGCGGAAAGTCGCCACGGTACGCATGACGTCGAGATTGCGCGTGTCGCGAATCGGATGGCCGGTATCGAGCGACTCGATCAGCGACAGGTTGTCGCGATCCTTCTCGATCGCATCGGCGAGCTTGCCGATCAGCAGACCGCGATCCGACGGCGACATCGCCGCCCATGCGGGAAAGGCTTTACGCGCAGCAGCCACGGCGCGGTCGACGTCGGCCGGCTTCGCTTCGCTGACTTTCGCCAGCAGCGAGTTGTCGTAGGGGTTGAAGACATCGAAGGTCGAACCGTCGAGCGCGTCGACGAATTCATTGTTGATGAACAGTTTTGTCTGGAAATTTGGCTGGTTCATTGAAGTTCCTGCAGAAGCGCCTGCGGCGTTCGCAGCCCTGGAATTCGGGATGCGCCGGTTACTGGAAAGGAGCTGTGTAGTTTGTTTATAAAAAAGTGCCGGAGTTTACGCCCCGGCACTGTGTCAAACGGACTGCATTGGCTCTGGCGTATTACCAGCGCGAGGCGGTAATCGGGAACGGTTCCAGTTCACCATTGGCGTATTTCTCATCGAGGCCGGGCGTGCCGTTCTCGAGCACCATCAACATCGAGCGCTTCGGCGAGAAGCCCTGGTGGCGGATGTCGGCCGGCATGGCGCAGACATCACCGGACTTCATGATGATGCGGCCGCGTGGATTACCGGTGTTCTTGTCCTGGATATTCCAGTGAATCTCGTCGGTCAGCTGGATGAACCATTCATTCCTGTCATTACCGTGAATGACCGGCAGCATATGCTCTTCGCTCGTCACACAGCAGATACACGCGCGCGTGATCGACGTGAATGAAGGATTCCAGGTGACGTCGGCGCGGGCGATATGGTCGTAGAGATTGAAGGCGTGGATCTTGCCTTCGAAGCCGGGCTCGGCTTCGATCGTCGGCTTGTCGAAGTCCATGTCGGCGAAGGCGCGGTTGATCGGATGGCCGCTGGCATCGGAACGCGGCGACACATCACCCGGCAAGCCCAT
This sequence comes from Pseudomonadota bacterium, assembly GCA_041178065.1. Classification (GTDB taxonomy): domain Bacteria; phylum Pseudomonadota; class Gammaproteobacteria; order Pseudomonadales; family Pseudohongiellaceae; genus CAILUG01. The sequence continues at coordinate 2,278 of JBEGWB010000101.1, forward strand.
CATGCGGCGCGCGGGTTCGAAACCACGGATCAGCGGACCTGAGGCTTCTTTGGTTTTCGGGCCAAGCGGCGAGCCGGTTTCCATCGGCGCGCGCAGCGGGTCGTAACCTTCGTTGATCCAGTTCTTCGAAATCGTTTCGAAGGCAACGCGCACGTCGTCCGTGTTGAAGGTTTCGAGCAGGTCCACGCCGGTGTCGCGATGGCCGCGGCTATAGGTGCCGGCGAAGATGTCGACGGTGCCGTAATGGTTTTGCGTACCGAACACGTCGTCGAAGAAAATCCAGCCGTAGAAGAAGCCCCAGCCAATGTCGCGCACCATTGCGCGCAGGAAGCGGTCGACTTCAATCGTGTGTTTGCCTTTCGGCCAGCCGACATGCACGAAATACATGTCGCGCTCGAAAGTGAAGCTGCCGAACTTGAACTTGCGGTATCCGAGAATCGGATCGGGTTCGGAAGCGATGATTTTTGCGTTCTGGGTAATTGCCATGTTCATGGGTCTGCTCCTGGATAGAGGGCCTCAGTAGTATTTGCTGTTATTCGAGCACGCAGATCTCGGACCACTTCTCGACGCTCTCCGGGCCCATCGATGTCTGGACCAGCAAGACGGAAGGCTTTGCTGCTTTCAACTGGTATGCAGAACCCTGCGGCAAGATTACTTCGTGACCGCGGCGCGCGATCACGCGCCCCATGCGCTTGCCTTTCGGATCGGCCTTCAGGCGAGTGGCGCCATGCGTGTGCGAAGGCTTCTCGGCATCGGTCAGTTCGAAGAAGGTAAATTCGATTTCACCGTCCATGACGATCGCGAACTCGTCGTGCGGCGCGGTGTACCAGGGCGAGCTGCCTTCGGCGCGAATCGCTTCAGCGGCGTATTCGAGGTTGGATACGACCATCACGCGCTCGTAGGGTTTCGATTTGTTGCAGATTTCGAAGATGTTGGAAAAAGCATAGTGCTTCAGGTCGTCGTTCAGCTCGATCGACCCCTTCTGGTATGAGTTGAGCGAACCCATCTGGGTTTTGAATGTCATGTGGTCAAGCCCTCTGGATGCAGGTGGTGAGTGAGGTCAGTGGATCAGACAGCGCCAGCTCCAACGGCTCACCCGAAACCACAGGTGTAACAATGCCTTGCGCTGGTGATGCTCTGGGTACTGCCGGCTTATGCTTGCTTTTTATACAGCGCAGGTGCGCCGCTGTTGCTGCCGCCACGGCCGGGGCCGCAGATGCCCCGATAATAGGCGTGGAACCCCGGCAGGATCAAGCTGCCGGGGCGGTTCTGGCTACTCCGGCAAGGCGAATACGTAGAGCCGGTTTTCGCTGCCCGCCGTGATACCGGCCATGAGGCGCCGATGCCCCGCAGTCGTCACCGACGAGCCGGTGCCAAAGGCCACATATTGCCGGCCCTCGACCGCGAAGCTGATCGGGTAGCCGGTTACCGATGAGCCGAGATTGGCTTCCCACAGCACCGCGCCGGTATCCTGATCAAAGGCGCGTACGTTGCCTTCGATGTCGCCGCCAAACACGAGTCCGCCGCCGGTCGCGACCATCGACAGCGCGGTGCCCGGCATGTCGAAAGTCCACACGGTCTGGCCGGTACGCGCATTTACCGCGTACACCGTGCCGAGATTAGTGCGGCCGGGCGTAATTTTTTCCGTGCCCTGCAGGCCGTACAGGCCTTCCGGGTCCGGCTTGTCCTGCGTCACGGTCACGTCGGAGCAGGTGTTCTGCAGACCGTAGAACATTGTGTTGTTCAGCGGGCTGTACGCGCCTGCCTGCCAGTTCTTGCCGCCCGACAGCGCGGGACAGACTTCAGCCTTCTGGCCCATCGCGGTAAAGGTCATCGCCGGGTTCACGGTGGCGTCGCCGGTCGCGCCATCGATGCTCTGCACGACCGTCTGGTGCACCGTCGGCCGCGCCCACAGGAATTCGCCGGTTTCGCGATCGAGCGTGTAGACGAGTCCGGTCTTGCCCGGGATACCGGTGACGACTTTATAGATGCGGCCAGCTTCGATGTCGGGATTGATCCACGCGACCTGCTCCGGATCGGGCGCCACTTCGGTGTCCACGAGCAAGCGTTCGAAGGGATGGTCGAGATCCCAGTGATCGACGAGGTGCTGGTAGTACCAGACGATCGTGCCGGTGTCGGGGTTAATCGCCAGCGTCGAGTTGTGATACAGATATTTGTTGTCATTGCCGGCCAGCATGAATTTCGGCGCCGGTGCCGTCACCGAGGTACCCATGTACAGCAGGTTCAGTTCCGGATCGTAGCTCGGCATCATCCACGCGCCGACGTGCCAGCGCGCTTCCCACGGCAAGCCACCCCAGGTGTCTTCGCCTTCGCCAGGTTTCTGGATCGTGTTCAGGCGCCACAGCTCGTCGCCGGTTTCGGCATCGTGCGCCGTGATGACACAGGCTTCGGGCCCCGCCGCCGGCATGCAGCCGCGGCCGGAGATCGCCTTGCCATTGATGACGATCGCGCCTGAGCTCTGCTGCGCCGGATGCACGCGATAGTCGAGAATCTGCTTCGCATAACGCTGCTCGCCGGTTTTGGCGTCGATACCTACGATGTAGTCATCATTGGTAGTCGTGATAATGACATCCTTGTAAATCGCCAGCGCGCGCTCGGTTTCAACGGCGGGAATGTAGTCACCGAGATCTTCCGGCATCGTGCGGCTGAAACGCCACAGCTCGTTGCCGGTCGCCGCGTCGACTGCGCTGACGACATCGCCCGGATGCGGCATGTACATGACGCCGTCGTACACGAGCGGCGTGCCTTCTTGCACGGAGCCGGCATTGAGGTCCATCGTCCACGCGAGCTTCAGCGTGTCGACATTGTCACGACTAACCTGTGCCAGCGGACTATAACCCCAGCCATTCAACGTGCGGCGCCACATCAGCCAGTCTTCGGGCGCGGGATCTTGCAGAATTGCATCGGACACCGGAACGAACGCAGCGGGCTGCGCGCTTGCGGTGGAAACCAGAACGGGTGCGAGAGAGAGAAGACAGGCGACGGTCACTACGGACAAGCGAGCGGCTTGCGCCGGATTTATAGCCTTGGGAGCCATGCAAATTCCCCTGAAAAATACGTAGTTTTATTGTTGTGGCGCGGCAGGAATCTAGCAAACTTTGCCCGGGGTGTCACCGCAGTAATCGCTCCCATTCGCTGTTACCATGCGCGCGCTTTCATTCATGGTGTCTTGCATGCAGCTCGCCGTACCAGGTCAACGTTTCATCAGCGAATCCGAACCCGAACTGGGCCTTGGGCAAGTGCTGCAGGTCAGCCATCGCACGCTGACAATCGGCTTCGACGCCGCCGCCACCACGCGCGAATACGCGCAGGCAAACGCGCCGATCACGCGACTGCGCTTCGACGCCGGCGAAACGGTTGTCGACAGGGACGGCAACCACTGCATCATCGAAGCCGTGGAAGAAAAGAATGGCCTGCTGTTTTACGCCGTGAAGCACGGGCAGACCGCGACCGTGCTGCCCGAGACCGGCCTGTCGCCGCTACTGAGTTTGAGCCAGCCGCTGAAGCGCCTGCTCGCCGGCCAGGTCGAAAGCCCCGCCTGGTTTCGCCTGCGCCGTACCGCGCTCGACGTGCTTGGCTTCATCGAACGTTCGCCCTTGCTCGGCCTGTGCAGTGGGCGCACCGAACTACTGCCGCACCAGTTGCATATTGCG
>JBEGWB010000102.1:0-4336 GCA_041178065.1 Pseudomonadota bacterium
AGACCTCACAGATCTCTCAACAATATTTCGCCTCGGGAATTTGTGTCTGCTATGAATTTTAACCAGTCAGATTTCTCATAGGTCGTGGCACTAAAAACGGGGAACCCTCATTAAAAGGAAAACCCGCCTTATGGCTGGTACGATTTATGGGGGAAAGGTCACCGGCTCATCGATTACAACTAGCGGTCGCGTATTCCTATATGGCACCAATCCATTGGTTTCGGTTTTGCGTAAATAGGGCACTTGCTGCAAGACTCCGCGAGCGTGGATCCATGACCAAGTTCCAGCTGAAGATCCCATTTATAAATTTGCTTATATTCAAGCTGAGTCGGTGTTTGCTGGTTTTTCTCCAGGAAGGTGCACGCAAATCACTTGCACAAGCTGGCCAGAGGTCAATGCTGGTGCTCGTGTTGGCGACGCTCATCTTGAGCAGCAATCCATCCAGTGCTGCGCAAACTGAGTTAGTGGTCGTAGGTGAAGCAGACTACCGTTTCCTGTGGTGGCCGCTGTACAAAGCCAAACTCCATGCCCCACCCGGCGATTTTCAATTTCCTGCCAGCCTACCGTTCAAGCTCAGCCTGACGTACAGACGCGCGATAACCAAACAGCAGCTGATAACCCAGACCCTCAAACAGTGGAAACACCAGGGCATTACGATCGATCCGCGCTGGCAACTGCATTTGGATGAGGTGCTCGTGGATGTTTCAGAGGGTGACACGCTTTCCTTATACATTGATGACAACTATGCCAGCTCGTTTAGCCGTAACGGGCAAGCCCTTGGCACAGTTACTGACAAGGACTTTAGCAAGTATTTCGCCGGCATCTGGCTCGCATCCAACACGACTCAGCCGAAATTCCGGCAACAATTAATGGGGCTCTGACCCTATTTAAATGCCCAGGGCCCACTGCCTCAGTCGGCCCTGTCCCCAGCATCAGGCGTCTTACCAGGTGGCAAGCCGAGGCATGCGGGCTCCGATGCAGCTTTCACGTTTCAGCGACGTTTTAGTCACATCGGCCTTGTTAACCTCCCGGCGTTTCATCACACAAATACGGCCGATTCTGGAGGGCTGGCAATATGAGTAGGCAATTGAGCAGTGAAAGCAGGCATTTGGGACAGGCGCCGTGGTTGGCTCTGTCGGCGCTCCTGTTTGGCTTTCCACTTTTGAGTCACGCGGCAGAGGCGCCCGGTGCGCTGACTGTCATCGTTACGGATCAGAATACGGACCGGCCACTCTCAAGCGTGCAGATCACGCTCACGGAACGGGAAACCTCTTCCACGCAATCTATGGAAACCGACGCACAGGGTCGCATCGTCATTGAGCAGCTCGACCCCGGCCTCTACGCGGTAAACGTCGCCAAAGATGGCTTCTCCACATCGTATGAGCCAAGCGTACGCGTGATTACGCGCAAAAATATCAAGATTGAATTCGAACTCGGCCAGCAGGCAATCGAGGAGGTGGTGGTTCGCGCGCGGCAAGCGGATGAATTTTCATCAGCATCCAGCACCTATCTCGACAGAGACGCATTGCGCAGTGCCGTTGGCGGCGGCGCGGATCCGCTGCTCTCGCTGGACGGTTTACCTGGCCTCGCATCCACCAATGAATTCGCGAGCTTTAGCGTACGCGGCCGTGGCCCACGCGATAATTTGCTACTGGTCGATGAGTTTCCCTTCGACAAAGCGGTGCATTTCGATGCGACGCTGGGCGAAGCCGAAGACATCGGGGGTGGCGGCCGTTTCTCGATTTTCGCCCCGAACGTCATCGGCGGTGCGGAGTTCTCCCCGGGTGGTTGGAGTGCGGCTTATGGCGGCCGGGCTGCATCGCTACTCAAACTGGAAGTCGCTGACGGCAATCCAAGCCCGTCCGCCAGTTGGCGCCTCGACCTTGCGGGCAATGAGTTTGGTTACGACGGTCCTGCCGGCATCACTGAAGACTCCACCTTGCTCGTGTCCGCTCGAAAACTGGACTTCGGCTCCTTTTTCGAAGACATCGAAGAACTGGACATCGGGAACCCTATCTTAAGAGACATCATCGTAAAGTCGGTCGTACCCATCAACGACGCCCACACCGTCGAAATCCTGCTGATGGATACGCATGAAGACTTTGCGCGCGACGTGACTCACGTAAGCGAGTCGCCCAATTTCGAAGATGCCGCGCTTCTGGATTTCAAACAGGATAGTGACTTGTACGGCCTGACACTGCGCTCATTGGTCGCTGACAGCGCTGTCTGGACCAACAAGGTTTACTACCGCACGAGCGACAAGACCAGTTCAGAGGGTGAAGCCTTTCCTGATCTCGTGCCTGCGGGATCCCCCGCGTCCAGCTTTCCGGTGCGGGAAGACATCATCACCATCGGTGAAGACGAGACGGAGATCGGCTGGCGCAGCGATTTCGAGACAGAGAATCAATGGGGCAGGTTCAGTGCCGGCACTCAGCTAACGCAAATTGACCTGAACTACGACACCGTGCTGAATGGCAACTGGAATCGATTTGTCTACGACTCCGATGACTTCAGGCCAAATCCCGGTCAGCGCTTTGTTGTGCTGACGCCCGCGAAGATCAACTCTTTGCTACGGCAGAAGGAAACTAACTATGCCGGTTACGTGGACCAGGTTTTTGAGCGCGGCGACTGGGATATTCGCACAGGCCTGCGCTTCGAACGGGACGGCTTTGCAGACGAAAGCTTCGCGTCGCCCAGATTCAGCGTCAATTGGCGGCCGGGAGCAATTCGATATTTCGCGACCGCAGGGCTCTTTCATCAATCGCCGCGGTTTTTACAGCTTGCATCCAACGCGGCGAACAAGCTCAAGACCGAAGAAATCACGCATACCAGTTTCGGTGTTGAATTCTTCCCGAACAACAACTGGTCGGTGTTGACCGAAGCCTATTATCAAAGCCTCGACAAGCTGGTGGTAGACCTTGATCGGGCAAGTGGAACCTTTGCGAACATTGGTGAAGGCACATCCTACGGCATCGATATCGTAGCCAGCGGTACGATTCGCGAAGGCATCTACACCACCGCGACCTACTCCTACAACGACGCCGAAGTCGACCGCAAGGACGGTCGCGGCGACGTCGTTGCGGAATTCAGCCGTGAGCATGTCGCCACTCTCGGCCTGACCTGGGAAATCAGCGATCGCTGGAAGGTGGCCGGGCGCTACAAATATCTGTCGGGCAGGCCGGACGACGTCTTTATCATTCACCCGAACGTGTTGGGAGCCGGGCAACCGCTCCGCTTCTCGAAAGAGATCACCGAGCGCAATATCGGGCGCCACAGCGGTTACGGCTTCGTGAACGTTCGCGTCGACTATCGGCGCGCGTTTGGCGCTATCGACGTAACCGCGTTTCTCGATGTCATCAACGTCACGGCAGCGGCGTCGAGCGACGACACCGAGTTTGACTACCGCCGCGGCCTTGAAGTGGTGGATGATAACGAAGCGGAGCCGCTTATTGGCCTGCGACTGGATTACGCCTGGTAACGAGGGAATAGCCGATGGCACACGCGCTCGGTGCGGCGCCGATCAGAGTGTTGATCGTCGAAGACAACCGCGGCATTTGCGAGAACATTGCCGCGTATCTTGAAAAGCACAGCTACATCATGGACTTTGCCTACGACGGCATCCGCGCGATGCACCTGGCCTTGACGCATCCGTTCGACGTCATTGTCCTTGACCTGATGCTTCCGGGTATGGATGGCCTGCGTTTCTGCCAGAAGCTGCGCGCGGATGCCAAAGTCGAAACGCCCGTGCTCATGCTGACCGCGCGCGACACCCTTGACGACAAACTCAAGGGCTTCGAGGCGGGAGCCGATGACTATTTGATCAAGCCCTTCGCACTCCAGGAGCTACACGCGCGACTGCAGGCACTGTACAAACGTAGTCACCGAAAAGCCGACAACCTGTTGACCGTTGGCGATCTGACGATGAACAGGTCCACGCTGCAGGTGCATCGCGCGGGCAGGCGTGTCGAGCTCAATCCTACCGGCATGAAACTGCTGCAGCGCTTGATGGAGGACGCGCCGTCGGTCGTCGCGCGCGAGGATCTCGAAACCTTGTTGTGGGCTGACGAGCGTCCCGATGGCGATGCGCTGCGCTCTCACCTGTACAAGCTGCGGCAGGCGATTGACAGGCCCTTTGATAGCCCGCTAATTCATACGGTGCATCGCATCGGGTATCGGATTGCAGAGGATGCGCAGTAGTGTACCGGCGCAGTTTGCGCAAGCGTGTCGCTATCGCCTTCGCGATGTGCGTTGCCGTGCTCAGCGTGGCCTGGGGATTCGCTTTCTACGCGGCGATCAAGCTCACCGAAGACCGTGTGCTGGCGTACCAGCTGCAGCG
>JBEGWB010000103.1:0-32385 GCA_041178065.1 Pseudomonadota bacterium
CTTTGTTGAATTCCGCGTGCGTGACCGCGGCATTGGCATCGAGCCCGCCGAGCTGCCGAAGCTGTTCACCCTGTTCTCGCGCATCGGCAATGAAGGGAGCCAGACCCAGGGCGGCCTCGGCATCGGCCTTGCGCTGGTGCGGCAGCTGGTGACCCTGCACGGCGGCACCGTGAGCGTCGTCAGTGGGGGGCTCGATCAGGGCAGCGAGTTTATCGTGCGCCTGCCACTGTCGCGGGTGCAGCTGGCGACGCCCGACGCCGACGTCGTCAGGGAACTGGCGCCGGACGCGAATGCCGCGCTGCGCCGCATCCTGATCGCCGATGACAATGTAGATGCGCTTGAAACGCTGGCGATGAGTTTCGAACTGGCCGGTTACGCGGTGCGCAAATGCGCCGATGGCCTTGAGGCCGTGCAGCAGGCGGCTACATGGCGCCCTCACTTCATGCTGCTGGACATTGGCATGCCGCAGCTCGATGGATATGAAGTAGCGCGTACGATCCGCGCCGAGTCCTGGGGCGCAAGTCCGACGCTGGTCGCGATCAGTGGCTGGGGCCAGATCGAAGATCGCGAACGCGCGCTCGACGCTGGCTTTGACGCGCACTTTGCCAAGCCCGTCAGTTTCGACACCTTGCTCGAGATCGTAACGACGCCCCCGTCAGCGACGGCGCGGCGCGCGTGATTGCGTAGATTGCCCCCGCCATGGAGCGTATCGACATTTCAGACGAGGTTATCGAGTTCCTGACGCGCCGCATCGACAGCGTGCCACACCTCGAGGCGCTGCTGCTGTTTTGGGATAATCCCAAAACCGCATGGTCCCATGCCGACATTGCCGCGCGTGTTTACGTGAACCGCGACAAGGCGCGCGCAATACTTGCTGACCTCGCGCGCCACGGCTTCGTGGCGCCCACGAAGGAAAGCCTCGAGCATTACTGCTATGAGGCCGCGTGGGATGAAGCGCAGATCATGCAGCAGGTCGCAACGGCCTATCGCAACCACCTCGTTCATATCGCCAATCTGATCCACGCCAAGGCTGGCTCCACCCCGGCGCAGGAATTCGCGCGTGCCTTCAAATTCAAGAGTAAGGACTAGATATGGGTCCCATAGTTTATGTACTGGGTACACTCACCTCGCTGCTCTGCGCCATCATGCTGCTGCGGGGTTATGCGCAGGTGCGCATGAAGTTGCTTTTGTGGAGCGGCCTGTGTTTTGCCGGGCTGACGGTATCCAACGGTTTACTGATCGTCGATCTTGTACTGCTGCCGGCGGCATATGATTTGTATCTGTTACGGCTTGCGACCGCGGTAGTGCCAATGTTATTGCTGGTATACGGACTCGTGTGGGAGGGGGAGTAAAAATGCTCGAAGGATTCCTGCTCGGCATCATTGTCACGACGTCACTGACCGCAGGCGTTTACTTCCTCAAATTCTGGCGCCGGACCGGCGACTCGCTGTTCATGGCCTTCGCGGCAGCTTTCATTATCGAAGGACTCAATCGCATCGGATTCCTGTTGATGGAGCGTCCCAACGAAGGCAGTCCAATAATTTACGCTGTGCGCTTCCTGGCATTCCTGCTGATTCTGTTCGCGATCGTGAAAAAGAATCGCGGACGAGCGCCATGAGGATATGTTGAGACAAAAAAAGCCCGGGAATTCCCGGGCTTTTTTATTCGTGGAAATGACTAGCCTGGAAAACGGCGCTTCAGGCGCGCGGCAAAGTCGCCGTCCTTGCGCAGCATGAAACGCAGGAACTGGTCGATCCACTCGTCCGTCAGGTCCTCGGGCTGGAAGTTCTGGGCGGAGGTGCTGTAGTTGTCGTAATTCATCTCGCCGAACCTGATGCAGGAATTGGCCATGTCGACTTCAAAACGCATCATTACCGGGATGTCGCGCTCCAGCATGAAGGTCGTCGTCGGCACGCCGTTGTCGGCCAGTGTCGTCGTGGTTTCATGCTTGAAGCTGCGGCTGTTCAAATAGTCGCGTTCGGCTTCGGCGGCCAGCTTGCCGATAACGTGGTAACGATACGAGCCTTCGCCCTTGAGACGGCACGCGAGGTTGATCTGCATCAGCTTGCTGAATTCAGCGTAAGCCATGCTAACCGATCGAGAGCATACGGACGAGGCCAATGCTCGCGTGAAAGTCTTACTCTGCGAGACGGAATTCTTTATCCGGGGGGGCACCCCGTGCAGCGTCTGGAACAGCATAATTTCTGCTGATCAAGCGCCGCGACAATGTGTGGCATGCGGCTTGCTGGACCTTAATCTCAGCTATCACTTGTTGGCTCCGAAGAAAGCATGAATACCAGGCCGGCCGGGGCAACCTGTCGAACTTGCGCCGCTGTATGTGTTGCTGGCTTCGAGTGATGGAAGTTATATCACCGGTGAGGTCTACGGGATCACGGGGGGCTGGAATCGCCTGAGCGATACAGTTGCACCGAATCAAAAAGCCCGGCATTTACCGGGCTTTTTGCGTTCGTACAGGGCAATGAATCAATGGCGGATCTGCGAGGTTATGTCCTCGGTCTCGTAAACCTCGCAATTGCCGCGCTCCGGCAGCAGGCCTGCATTGGGGTTGGCGTTCAGACGCAAGGTGCGCGGTGTCATGACCCAGGGTTCCACGAGCACTTCCGGATCCTCGACGGTTACTTCATAGAGGATCTCATCGCCCTGCCGCGTGAAGCGTTCGATGACGCGCATCCTGTCGGAGTGGAAAAAGCCCCCGCGCGCAAGCCAGGTCTGGTCATTGAAGGCGATCGAGTCGAGCACTAGCGTATCGCCTTCCCAGCGGCCGACGGTGTAGCCCATGTAGGTCGTCGTCAGCGCGTTGTCGGCCTCGTGTTCGCGCCCGTCCGTCGGCACGATGCGATATTCGCCGTAACCGCCGCCACCGTCGGCGTACTGCCCGTAGAAAAAGATGATGTCGTTCGCGCTGTGGACGATGCGCCGCGGCGGCCCCTGGCGTGGTATGCCGAGCGGCTGGCAGGTCATCACGGGATCTTCGCGGTTGGTCCACATATCGAGTTGTTGCACACGGTCCCAGTACTCGGGCTTGTACAGCGGACGATTGGGCCCGTATCGGGAGGGTGCTTCGAACTCGAAGTCGATCGTCTGGTTCCATGTCGTCGAGCAATCAACCTGCGAAGGACCGCAGCGGCGGAATCCATAGCGCCAGTTCATTGCGCTTGCGCTCCAGTTGCCGCTGAGGTCGGGCTTTTCATTCGCGAGCTTTGGCGTTTCCACGGCGCGCGCCTGCACTGCCGGCACTGCATCGGGCGGCGTGACCGGCGGCAGCGCGATGTCGGCAACGCGCATCGCGCTGCGCACGCTGGCCGGCACCGGCATGACGACGTACACACTGCCGGTTTCGGTTTCAGTCGTTGTCAGGTCGCGTACGACAGCACCGTCGCGGGTTTCGGTCATCCTGCCGGCATATAGCACCTCGACCTTGTTCAACGGGTTGTTCCAGTCCTGGTAGTCGCCATACACGAACTCGGTCGTGGTTGCGCCATTGGTGACGACGACACGCTCCGCCATGTAGCGCGCATCCAGCGTCGCAACAGCAGTTGCACCGGGCACGCCGGGAATCGGGAACGCGACCGTGGCTTTGCCCTCGGTCCATGCCACCGATGTTGCGCCGATTTCCGACGCGCCATTATCGGGCAGGCGATGCGGGTCCGGCTGATTGGCGCCGGCGAGCGCGGCCTTCGGCGCACCTTGCGGACTCGCCCATAAGCGGATCAGCCGTTCCTGCAAGGCGTCAGGCATCGGCGTCGCCGTGCCGGTGCCCTCCACGAGTTCAGCGCCTACGCGGTCCTCGTCCCAGGCATGCTGCCAGTTGACGACCTCGATCCTCGACAGTGACTGGTCGTTCGGCAGCGTGCAGGAGTATTGAACGCGCTGGCCGGAATCCTGGTAGTTCGTGCTGACGCGATATTGGTCGAGGCTACAGCGCTGTCCGGCGACGTCGATCGAACCGTCGCCCTGGTATTCGAGCGTCGCGATCAGTTCGTGCTCGTCGATGCCACGCAACATGCCCATGTTCCAGGTCCAGTTGAAGAGCACTGCCTTGAGATCCTTCGCATCGGCGGCTGGCGTGTAGTCGGGCGGGTTGCTATTGAATTGCGCGCTGGCGATCAGTGGCACGGCGCACAACACGAGTGTGGTGGCAAATCTGGTCGAGTGGCTGCGGAGTATGGGCGACATGTCAGAGTGCCTCGAATTCGACGGTGTTCGCATTCGGCAGCGTGATCGTGCGAATGAAGCCGAGAGGCTTGCCATTGCGTGCCGGGAAGTACTTGATCGTGACAATGTCGCCGGCCTTGACGTGATTCGCGCCCGACTCGCCGAAGCCGAGATTCGCCAGCACATTCGCCGAGCCCGTGGTCATGACCCACTCGGTCGTCGTGCCATCGGCGGAGGTGACATTGACATGCATTGCGCCGTGCGGATTCGTGAACGCCACCTTCGTCAGTACGCCAGTAACCTCGGCTTCGGCACGGATTTCGTATACACCGGCCAACGAGTGATGCGCTTGCAAGGCACCGCTGGCCAGCAGCCAGCCGCATAAAATCAAACAGCCTGTAGTCAGTTTGTTCATATACTTCCCCCTCTCCGAGTGGTTGCCGACCGCATCGGCAGTATTGGTTTTATTGTGGGTATGACGCGACTGGCGCCAATGAGCCTACTCCCGCAGGGACCCTGAAATAAATAGGGGCCTGGGCACTTTTTGCAGCGCCGCGCATGTGCGGCTGAGCGGGCGCCGGTTCGCGATCTTCCGCCGCGGCTCTTCTGCAAGCATACTGGCGACCCTGACGAGGCCATCGTGGAGCGCGTATGAATAAGCTGGGATTGAGTGCAGTGGTGCTGGGAACGGGCATGTTGGCAAGCGCCGCTGCAAGCGGCCATCACGGTTTCGGCAACTTCGCGTTGAACGAAGACATCGAACTTACGGGCGTCATCACGCGTCTCGACTTCGTCAATCCGCACTCATGGGTACACTTCGACGTGGCCAATTCCGATGGCACGCGCAGCGAACACCGCTGTGAGCTGCGCTCGGCGACGACGCTGCGCCGTTCCGGCTGGACGCCGGACATGTTTCCAGCTGGCATGCAAATCACCATCCAGGGTTCGCCCGATCGCAGCGAACCCAATGCCTGCTACGTCAGCACGATCACCTTCGGCGATGGCAGCAGTCTCGATCGCTACGGTCAGCGCATTGAAGCGAGCGCAGAAGTAACGCGCGCCGCGCGGCTGCCGAGCGGCGAACCGAACATTGCTGGCGACTGGGCGCAGGAACAGCTCGTCATGACCGATCCGCGCGGCCGCGACGGAACGCTCGTCACCCTGAGCCAGGCCGATGACTTCGGTGTCGGCGGCGTACCGGAAGGCCGCAGCGAAATTCCCGGCGCACGCGGCACGGCGGAAGCCGAAGCGCCACGCATTGCAAGCGCGGCCGCGCCGCAGAACGGCGTTGTCGCATTGAGCGAGGCTGGCCGCGCGGCTATGCAGCCGCTGGTCGCCATGCCGCGCGCAGTGCGCGCATGCATGACCGGCAGCATCATCTCCGACTGGAGCGGCGAACCGGTCAATCGCATCACACAGAGTGCCGACACGATCACCCTGCAGTACGGCTTCCTCGGTCTCGAGCGCAGCATTCACCTCGATACGCCCGAACACCCAGCCGCGCTCGACGCTAGCCGCACAGGTCATTCGATCGGGCGCTGGGAGAACGACGTGCTGATCGTCGACACGATTGGCTTCTTGCCCGGCATCCTGCGCGGCGTGACGCCACATAGCGCAGCGCTGCATGTCGTCGAACGCTTCACGCTCGATCCGGCCACGCTGATGTTGAGGCGGGACTATACGGCCGAGGATCCTGAGTATTTCACGGAGACTTACACCGGAACCGACACGCTTGCGCTGTCGGTCGTGCCCTACAGTCCGGAGCCCTGTGAGGATCTGACGCCAGTGGCGCCGGCGCGCTGAGTAATGGCGCCGCGGGTTAGCGCGGCCTGCGAGACTTACTTCTGTTTGTTGCTGGAGCCGCTGTTTGCACCGGCTTCGTCACTGCTGTCGCCTTTGCGCTGTTCCCGACTCGTCTGCAGATAATGCGGGCTGTATTCCAGCCCATACGGCGTTTTGATCCTGTTCGCGGCTTTCCTGTCGAAGAACTGCTTGCTGCGTGCCTGGCGCTCCGCCACTTCCTGTTCGGTACCATCGCGGAATTTTATTTCCTCGCGCGGCACGAAGAACACTTGCCCGACCGGCAGGCTATGCGACACGGAGATGGTTTCGCCTGGCGCGAGGATGTAGCGGAACTCGCTGTCGTGTACGTGCCAGTCGGTTTCGACGCGAATCACGAGCACCGGCGCGATCGGGCGCTCGGTTTGATTCAGCACGGATGAATAAACAGTGTCCCAGCCTGGCGCTGTCTGGAAATTGAACGCACCACGCAAGGTCACGGCGCCGGCAGGCGTGCCGAGATCGTCGGGCGCGATGAACATGCGCGCCATCGTTTTTGCCGCGTCCTTGAAGCCGGGTGTTTCCGGAACCATCAGTGTTACTTCTTCCTTGCGCATGCCGATCGCGCCGACGGCGAGCTGATAAGTCACGATGAACACTTGCTCCCACTTGCTGCCGGTCGGGTTTATCGAATACGTGAGCTGGTAGATGCCTTCGCCTTCATAGCCGATCGTGAACTGCTCATTGGGCGCCAGCGAGGGATACACCAGCGCGCCGAGCGCGCTGCCCGCCTCGAGCACGGGGCACAGGCGCGCATGTTGCGGCAGCAGGGGACGCTGCGCTTCTTTCTTTGGACGTAAACCGATGCCGGGGCGACGGGGATTGGGAAACAGCGTGACTTCCATCGGGTAAAACCTCATTCGGGTATCGAGGACAAGTGTGGAGAATTTCGGCTGACAAGGAAAGCGCGAGCTGGTTTTCCACGTTTGCCTGAAAGGAGCGTGGCGCAGACAAGGTCATCGTGCAGGTATCCGCCAGTCAGCGCGCGGAAAGTCAGGGGAGGAAAGTCCGATGAAGAAAACAGCAGGCGCCTGTGTTGGCATGCTTGTCACGCTTGCCATGCATGCAGCGCAAGCGCATCACGCATGGCCGGTCGACAGGGATGAACTCATTACTGTGCAGGGCACTGTCACCGACTTTGTGTGGGCCAATCCGCATCCGATGATCACGCTCGACGTAGCGAGCGCCGATGGCGGCAGCGAAACCTGGCAGGTGGGCGGCCCGGCGATCAATCGCATGGAAGCAAGGGGATGGACGAAGGACACGGTCAAGGCGGGCGACACGATCACCGGCGTCGGCTACCAGTTTCGCGACGGCCAGAAAATCATCCGGCTCGAGAAGGTAACCTTCGCGGACGGGACCGAGTTCCAGGTCTACGAGCGCTGAGTTCGGCCCTGCCCCAACGCGCGGCTCGATCGGCTCCTCTCCGGGAATGAAGAGGAGCCTGCGCGAGATCGGCTGCGGCGCGCGCCTGCGTGCCTGCAATTGCAGCGAGAATTACTGGCGCTTACTGCGCCGCCAGCTTGATGACGAGCAGCGCGCCGTCCTGTTCTTCCGTCAGCACGTACAGCAGTCCATCGGGACCCATGCGCACGTCGCGAATGCGCTGGTGCAGATCGGTCAGCAGGCTCTCACGCGCGCGTTCGTTGCCGTTCTCGTCGAAGAAGATGCGGACGAGATGGCCGGTGCCGCCGATTTGGCCAACGCGCGTCGCGCCGATGAATGCGCTGGTCGTCCACGTTGGGAAATCCGCACCACTGTAGAAGGCCAGGCCCGAGGGTGAAATGCCGGGGATGAACGACGCTACCGGATTCTCCATGCCTTCCTTGTACGGAACCGGCGAGATGAAGGGACCCGGATAGTCGCGACCGAAGCTGACGAGAGGCCAGCCATAATTCTTGCCGGTGCCGAGTATGTTGAGCTCGTCGCCGCCGTTCGGGCCGTATTCCACCGCCCACAGGGCGCCTGTTGCCGGATTGACCGCCATGCCGGAAGGATTGCGGTGACCCATCGTGAAGATTTCCGGCCGGTAGCCATCCTTGCCGACAAAGGGATTGTCGCTGGGCACGCTGCCGTCGGCGTTCAGGCGCAGGACCTTGCCGCGCAGGCTGCCGGGTTGCTGGCCCGAATCGTCGCGCGTGGCGCCGACACTCATGTACAGCTTGCCGTCGGTGCCGAACGTGAGTCGGGAAGCCGCGCCGCCGGCGCCGTCCCATGTGTCGGACACGAGAAGTTCCTCGAGCTCATTCAGCGCCTTGCCATCGAAGGTGGCACGCGCCAGGACGAAGGCGACGACGCCTTCGGACACGAGCTTGTGATAAGTCAGGTACAGCTGGCGGTTCTGGGCAAACTCCGGATGCGGCAGCACGTCCATGAAACCAAGCAGGCCCTGCACATGCACAGCCGGTACGCCGATGACGGGTTCCGGATGCAGCGCGCCCTCGTGAATCACGCGGAGCCTGCCGGCACGTTCCGTTACGAGCATGTCGCCATCGGGAAGGAAGGCGAGACTCCACGGATGCTCAAGGCCCCTGGCAATCGCGGATACTTCGATCTTCGCCTGCGCCGTCTGCATTATCCAGGGGCCTTCTCCCAGCGCGGCCGCAGGACCAAATTGCGCGCTGGCCGTGCCGGACAGCGTCAACGCGAGTGGAACCGACAGCAAAAAGTGCCGAAAAAGAGAAGTTGCGCGCAGCATGAAGGACCTACCCCGTGACAAAAAGCTTGTGATTGTTATTCGTGCGAAGGCTATCTTATGGACCGATTTGGCAAGCAGAATGGAAGTTCGTGATTCGTCAGCATAACCAAGAGAGGGGAGCATGAGAATAAATAAAATGCTGTGGCGCCTGGCCCTGGTCGCCAGCCTGGCGACGCAAGCCGCGCAGGCCCAGGAGGGCGCTGAAATTTATGCGACGCGCTGCGCCGCCTGCCATGAGATGCCGCTCACCGATGCCGCCCATCCACCGCCGGCGCGCACGGAGCTGGCCACCGTCGCGCCGAACACCCTCTACAACGCGCTGTCGCAGGGCATCATGCGCATGCAGGCCTCGGGCCTCAGCGAAGCGCAGATGCGTTCGGTGGCCGAGTACCTGACCGGCGCGCCAGTCGCGCAGGTGCCACTCGAAATCACGACCAATCTGTGCGCGTCGAATCCGCCGATGCGCGATCCCGCGCTGAGTCCGCAGTGGAACGGCTGGGGCATGGACCTGCGCAATAGCCGGGCCGCGCTCGACGCCGGCATCAATGCGGGCAACGTGTCGCGGCTACGGCTGAAGTGGGTCTACGGCCTGCCCGGCGAGGACCAGCCGCGCGCGCAGCCCGCCGTCGCCGACGGCCGCCTGTTCGTCGGTAACAAGGCGGGCGCGCTGTATTCGCTCGACGCCATGTCCGGCTGCACCTACTGGACTTACCTGCCGCGCAACGGAATCCGCAGCGCACTGTCGGTTGGCCCCGTGACGCTCGCCGATGGCAGCAATGGGTACGCGGTTTACTTCATCGACCTGCGCGCGAATGTCTATGCGGTCAATGCGCAGACCGGCGAAGAGCTGTGGAGCACGCGTGTCGAAACCCATCCGGGTGTCCGCGGCACCGGCTCGGTAACGCTGTTCGACGGCCATCTCTACGTGCCCGCTGCCGGCGTCGTCGAGGAAACCTCGTCGTCCGGCTCCGACTATGGCTGCTGCACGTTCCGCGGCAGCATCACGAAAGTCGACGCGAATACCGGCGAGGTCGTGTGGAAGACCTACACGATGGATGAACCGCAGCCGCGTGGGTTCAGTGCCGAAGGCGTGCAGCTCTACGGTCCCTCGGGCGCCGGCATCTGGAGCGCGCCGACGATCGATGCGGCGCGTGGCCTGCTATACACGGCCACGGGCAATGCCTATGGCGATCCGGCGCCGGAAACCTCCGATGCCGTGCTTGCGCTGGATCTCGCGAGCGGCGCGATCGTCTGGGTCAACCAGCTGACGCCCGGCGATGCCTTCATCGGCGGCTGCGACAACGTCGACAGTCCCAACTGCCCCGAGGAGCTCGGCCCCGATTTCGATTTTTCCGCCTCGCCACTACTCACTGCCACGGCTGACGGAAACGAGCTGTTGGTGATTCCGCAGAAATCCGGCATGGCCTACGCGCTCGATCCTGATAAAGCCGGCGCACTGGTGTGGGAATACCGCATCAACGAGGGTAGCCGTTCGGGTGGCTTCTGGGGCATGTCGGTCGCCGACGGCACTGCATACGCGGCCGCGGCGGGTTACAGCAATCCGCAGTCCGGCGGCATTCACGCGATCGATGTCGCGAGCGGCCAGCGCGTCTGGTACACCGGCCCGCAGGACTTGCTGTGCCAGACCGGCCCTGGCTGCCGCGCCACGCAGTCGGCCGCGGTCACGGCGATTCCAGGCGCAGTATTTTCCGGCGCCGCCGACGGTGGCTTGCGCGTTTACAGCGCGGCGGATGGCGACGTGCTGTGGACCTTCGACAGCAATCCGCAGTTCGACACGATCAACGGCGTGGAAGCCGCGGGCGGTTCGTTCGATGGTCCGGGACCGGTCATCGTCGACGGCATGGTCTACGTGCTGTCGGGCAACTGCTGCATCGTTGGTCGCCCCGGCAACGCGCTGTTCGCGTTCGAGCTGGCGCCGGAGTGATGTAGTGCGTGGCACGCGTCGCTGGATCAGAAGTCCGAGCGGCGCTCGTCGCGCAGCGTGCGGATCAGGTTATTGATCGCGATGTTCATTTCGATGTGATTCGTCACCTGCGTGTTTTCGACGATCTTGTAACGCCCGTTGAGGATGACGCTCGGGACTTTGTCGACGCCGTAGTCCGCGGTGCGCAAGCGGGCTTCATCGACGGCGGCACTCACTTCAGGCGCATTCCAGGTTTTGGCGAAGTCGTCGGCGCTGACACCGTTCTCGATGAAGAAGGCCTCGATCTGTTCTGCGTTGCGCAGCGGGTTCTGCTGTTCCTGCACCGCGCGGAACGCGGCCGGGTTGATGCGATCGGCGACATTCAGTGTCACGCCGGTGTAGTAAATGCGGGCGTGCAGCGCCATCAGGTCGTTCCACACCGCCGGCATTCTGGCGAACACGAGGTCGCCGGTCACGCCGTCGCGCCATTCCGTCAGCATCGGCTCGAGCGTGGAGCATTCCTTGCAGCCGTACCAGAAGACTTCGCGCACTTCGATCTTGTCGGACTCGAGACCTGTCGGCACTTCCTTCGCCAGGGGGAAATAGTGCAGGCCTTCGATCGAGTCGCGCGGTTGCGCGGTGGCCCCCAGCGTGACGCTGGCAAGGAGCAGGAACAGGATGCGCGAAGGTGTTTGCATGGTAGGTCCGAATGCTGGGTATGGATGGGCTCGAAAGCCCTCGGCCGATGTGGCAAGCGGCGGCCAATGTACCAGAATCAGGCAGCGGGGCAACGATACCAGCCGGTTCGGATAAGCTGCTGAAAAGGCAACATTCCTTGCACGGTTGTCGGCTACATTCTGGTCGCGAAAAGCGGCCTGTGTTAGCGTGTCAGCAGAGCAAAATTTGACTCGACGCTGGCTCGACGCCGGACCACAAGAGGTGTTTCAAACACCCGTCACCGACCGCATATTCGTTCCGAATCGGAACCGTAAAAGCGGTTATCGCTCACCAGAGGGAAAGACTCGTGAAAACCCTGCAGACAAGTTCCGTACGCCCCGGCTTTTTCCTAGGCTCTGGCAGTTTACCGGGCTCTGGCAGTTTGTTGCGCCGCGGCAGCTTGCCCGCCAGCCTGCTGCGCACTGCGCTGTGCGGCGCGCTCAGCCTGGCCTGTCTGTTGCCGCTGTCGGCCACGGCCAATGGCGAACTTGCGGATCTTGCTGAACAGGGCCAGGTCGACGCGATGAAGCAGTTGCTCGGTTCCGGCGCCGACGTCAACAGCCGCCTCAGCGACGGCAGCACCGCGCTGCACTGGGCCGTGCTGCACGATCAGGGCGATGCCGTGGTCGCGCTGCTCGAGGCCGGCGCTGATCCGGTAGCGGTCAACCGCAATGGAATTTCGCCGCTGTTCCTCGCCGTGCAGAACGGCAACCCCGACATCGTGTCGAGCCTGCTGCAGGCCGGCGCCGATCCCAACACATTATCCGAAAGCGGCGAAACCATTTTGATGACGGCCGCCTACACCGGCAAACCCGCGGTAGTTTCGCTGCTGCTCGAAAGCGGCGCGCTGGTCGACATGCGCGATCCCGACTTCAGGCAGACCGCACTGATGATTGCCGTGCGCGAAGGCCAGACCGCCGTCGTCGACCAGCTGATCCGGCATGGCACTGAAGTCGATGCGCGTACGCGCGTCGGTCCGACGCCGGTGTTCTTCCCGCCGTGCAAGGGCACTGGCTGCGGTTCCGAAGGCGTCGGCATCAATCGCAGCGGCGTGCCGCATCGCGGCGAACGTCACGATGCGAAAGGCGGCATGAGCGCGCTGATGTACGCCGCACGCGATGGCCGCGTCGAGGAAGCACGCCTGCTGCTCGACAACGGCGCTGATATCGAACTCAGCGAAGCCAACGACATTTCGCCGCTGTTGATGGCGCTGCTGAATAACCAGCTCGGCGTTGCCAGCCTCCTGCTCGATTACGGCGCCACCGTGAACGTCGACGACTTCTACGGCAGGACGCCGCTGTTCGCCGCGATCGACTACCGCAACATCGACATGAACAGCGAGCGCGAGGACGATCCGCAGACGAACATGGTCGAGCGCGAGCCGATCATGCCGATGATCGAGCGTCTGATCGCGATGGGCGCCGACGTCAACGCGCGCACGAAGGAATGGCCACCCGAGAAAAAGTGGCTGTATGCATTGAACGACGTCTCATGGGTCGACATGACCGGCCAGACGCCGTATATCCGCGCCTCGCTGGCCGGCGACGTGCCGGTCATGAAGTTGCTGCTCGAACACGGCGCCGATCCGCACATCACGACGTACGAAGGCACCACCGCGCTGATGGCCGCCGCCGGCATGAACTGGACCGTCGCGCAGACCTATACCGTATCCAACGAAGCGCTGCTTGAAGCGGTGAAGATGAATATCGAGCTGGGCGCCGACGTCAACGCCGCCAATTCGATGGGCCTGACACCGCTGCTCGCTGCCGCGAACCGCGGTTCCAACGAGATCATCCGTTACCTGGCGGCGCAGGGCGCGCAGCTGGATCACACCGATGCCGTGGGACGCGATGCAGTGCGCTGGGCTGAAGGCGTGTTCCTTGCCGCCGTCGGCGCCGAACTGAAACCGGACACCGTCAGCCTGTTGAAAGAATTGATGGACGCGGCTGGCATCAAACATGAACGCGAAGAGGTCGGTAGTAATCAATGAGTAGTCGGCCACACACACTTTCCCCACGCGTAAACGCAGTGCGCAAGCTCGCGCTCGCCGTGAGCCTGTGCGCGCCAGTCCTCGCGCAGGCGCAGGCGCTCGACCCGAACCATCTGCAGCTGCTCGACCAGTTCTGCAGCGACTGCCACAACTCCGAGGATTTCTCCGGCGGCATTTCCTTCGACCTGATGGATGCGGACAACGTGCTGACGGATGCCGAGACCTGGGAAAAAGTCATGCTCAAGCTCGAGGCGGGCATGATGCCGCCGCCCGGCAAGGAACGTCCCGACGCCGAGCGCATCGAGCAGTTCGTCAGCGATGTGGCTACTACGCTCGACACTGCGTGGGCCAGCGCGCCGAACAATGGTGCGCCGCTACTGCATCGCATGAACCGCCGTGAATACCAGAACGCCATCCGCGACCTGCTCGACCTGCCGATCAACGCCAGCAGCCTGTTCCCGGCCGATAGCTCGAGCGAAGGCTTCGACAACCTCTCCAGCGTGTTGAGCGTATCGCCGGCGCTGATGCAGGCGTATATCACCGTTGCCAACAAGGTCAGCCGCCTCGCCGTTGGCGACCCGACGACGAGCCTGACGACGGTGACCTATCGTGCCGATGGTCAGGACCAGTCGACGCATCTCGAAGGCAACAGCCTCGGCACGCGCGGCGGCCTCGCCTTCGATCATGTGTTCCCGCTCGACGCTGAATATGAATTCCGTATCGCGCGCACCGGCTCCAACGCGGCCTTTTCGCTGACGCCCGTCGGTATCGAGGATCCGGTCGAGATCGTCATCGACGGCGAGCGCGTCGCGCTGTTGCCGGTGGGCGCACCGAATCAGGTCAAGCTCAGCGTTACTGCCGGTCCGCATCGGGTCGAGGCGGCATTCGTCAAGACGCAGGCGCCGCGCGGCGCCGATGATTTGCACAGCGTCTGGGCTGACAGCACCTCGGTCGGCAGCACGTCGATTACCGGCCCCATCAATGCCACCGGCCCCGGCGATACCGCGAGCCGCCGCAAGATTTTTTCCTGCCAGCCGGCCAGCGTCGCTGATGAAGAAAACTGCGCACGCCAGATCCTTGAAGACCTCGCGTACCGCGCCTACCGCCGTCCGGTGACGGAAAAAGCGCTGGACACGATCATGGCCTTCTATCGCGATGGCCGCGAACTGCGCGATTTCGAAACCGGTATCCAGTATGGCCTGTCGCGCATCCTCGTGGATCCGATGTTCGTGTTCCGCTTCGAGGAAGAGCCCGAGAACCTCGCCGACGGCGCGAGCTACGCGCTTGGCGCCTATGAGCTTGCGTCGCGCCTGTCGTTCTTCATCTGGGGCAGCATTCCCGACGCCGACTTGCTCGCGGCAGCCGCATCCGGCGCGCTGAACGACCAGGTGGAGCAGGAGCGCCAGATCGCGCGCATGGTCGCGGATCCAAAAGCTGGCGCGCTGGTCGAGAACTTCGCGGCCTCGTGGCTCGGTCTTGGGCAGCTCAACCAGGTCAATCCGGTGTCGGAAGATTTCGACAACAGCCTGCGCGTGGCGATGCGCCGCGAAACCGAACTGCTGTTGCAGTCGGTCATCGTCGAAGACAAGCCGATCATGGAATTGCTGACCGCGGACTACACCTTCGTCAACGAGCGCCTCGCGAAGCATTACGGCATTGCGAATATCCGCGGCAGCCATTTCCGCAAGGTCAGCGTTGCCGATACTGGCCGCCATGGCCTGCTTGGCCAGGGCAGCATCCTGACGGTGACCTCGGCGCCGAACCGTACCTCGCCGGTCGTCCGCGGCGCCTGGATCATGGAGCACCTGCTCGGCACGCCGCCACCGCCACCGCCGCCGGGCGTGGAAGTGAACCTCGACGTATCGGCGCCCGCCGGCGGCGCCCGCGTCACGATGCGGCAGCGCCTGCAACAGCATCGCGCCGATCCCTCGTGCGCGGCCTGCCACAACATGATGGATCCAATCGGCTTCGCGCTGGAAAACTTCGATGCCGTCGGCAAGTACCGCGCCCAGGCCGACGGCGCGCCGGTCGACGCCTCCGCCGTGTTCTGGGATGGCAGCGAGTTCAGCGGCCCCGATGGCCTGTACCAGATGCTGCTGGCGCGGCGCGAACTGTTTGTGCAGAACTTCGCCGAGAAATTGATGACGTATGCGCTGGGCCGCAAGGTCGAGTACTACGACATGCCGCAGGTGCGCAAGGTCGTGCGCGACACCGCCGCCGATGAATATCGCTTCAGCTCGCTGGTGCGCGCGATCGCGCTCAGCGATGGATTCACGCATCGCACCAAGGGCGCTGCGGAAAGCGCTGCAAGCGAGAGCGCTGAAACGGCGGCGACCGCAGAACAAACAACGACGGACACAGCCAGGCTTTAAGTCAACGTCATATCCACCTTACGGAAGAACCAGGAGACAACCATGTTCATCACGAAGAAGCACCTGTCGCGCCGTGCACTGCTCAGGGGCGCCGGCGCCGCGATCGCGCTGCCGTTGCTGGACTCGATGATCCCCGCCTCCACCGCGCTCGCGCAGACCGCCGCGAACCCGATGCCGCGCCTTGGCGCGATCTACATTCCGCATGGCGCGACGATGGCGCAGTGGACGCCGACCACCGTCGGCAAGGACTGGGCCTTTACGCCGATCCTGAAATCGCTCGAAGGCTATCGCAAGCAGATGAACATCATCAGCGGCCTGGCGAATACGCCGGTCGGTCCGGAAGAGGGCGAGGACAGCGGCGGCGCGCAGAACCATGAACGCGCAGCGGCGGCCTTCCTGACCTGCGCGCATCCAGTGAAGGGCGACCGTGCCTTTGTCGGCCAGTCCTTCGACCAGCTCGTCGCTGAACATCTGGGCCAGGACACGCCGTTGCCCTCGGTCGAGCTCGCGATCGAACCCAGCAACAACACCTGCGGCGATGCAGCATTCACCTGTTCGTATCGCAGCTCGCTGTCGTGGAAAACGCCGACGCTGGGCCTGCCGATGGAAAACAATCCGCAGCTCGTATTCGAGCGGCTGTTTGGCGACGGCAGCACCGATGCCGAGCGCCGCGAGAAGCGCCGCCAGTCCGCAAGCATGCTCGATTCGATTCGCGAAGACGTCGCCAGCCTCAACCTCAAGCTGCCTGCTGCCGACCGTGCCCGCGTCAGCGACTACCTCGAGGAAGTACGCGAGATCGAGCGTCGCGTGGCGCTGATCGACGCCAAGCTGTCGGACGCAACCCTGGTGGTGCCCGATGCGCCGCTCGGCATTCCGAACGGCTTCGAGAACCACATCAACCTGATGTTCGACCTGCAGGTGCTGGCCTTCAAATCCGACATCACCCGCATCTCCACGCTCATGATGGCCGGCGAAGGCAGCAACACGCGCTTCCCCGCGAGCGGTGTCAGCGAAGGTTTCCACAACTCCTCGCATCACTCGAACGAGCAGAAGAACAAAGATCTGTTCGCGCTGATCAACACCTACCACATCAACGTGCTGAAGGGCTTCTTCGACCGTCTCGCCGCCACGCCCGATGGCGACGGCACGCTGCTCGATCACTCGCTGATCATCTACGGCAGCAGCATGAGCGATGCCAACGAGCACAACTTCGATCCGATCCCGATGCTGCTGATGGGCGGAGCCAACGGGCTGATCGAAGGCGGCCGCCACATCAAGGTCGCCGACCACACGCCGCTGGCCAACATGTACCTCGGCCTGCTCGACAAGTTCGGCATCCACCGCGACAGCTTTGGCAACAGCACGGGCAGGATCGAGGTTTAGGCGTTCTACCCGCGACAACTATGTGCCCGGTTTTGCGGGAATGACGCGAGTTCAGCAGCGTCATACCGCACAATGCGGTCAGGGCTCCAGCAATTCCGCGCGCAGGCGCAGCTGGCTCTCAAAGTACATGTCCTTTCCCGTCAGCGGATCCACGAAGGCCAGCGACGCCGCGAGCAACTGCAGCGGCCGCGCGTAGTCATCGGCGCCATCCGCGCGTGATGTGACCACCGGATAGAAATCATCATTGAGGATGGGCGCACCCAGCGCCGCCATGTGCACGCGCAGTTGATGCTGCTTGCCGCTGACTGGACTCAAGGCGTAACGCCAGTTCACCGTTCCCCTCTCGAGCACGGCGACATGCGTTTCGCTGTTCGCGCTGCCGGCCACTTCCTGCATGCGGAAAAAGGGTTCGCCGCTTTCGAGGCGACTGCGGCGCACCAGCGGAAAGCCGTGTTGCGGGAGCGCCGGCGCTATTGCTTCGTAGTGCTTGGACATGGCCCTGTCGCGGAACAGCGCGTGATATTGCGCGCGATTAGCCGGATTCGCCGAGAACATCACAAGGCCCGCGGTGCCGCGATCGATACGATGCAGCGGCGACAGGTGCGGATTGTCGAGACGTTCGATAAGGCGCGCGAGCAGCGTGTGTTCGACATACGCGCCCGAGGGCGTCACCGGCAGGAAGTGCGGTTTGTCGACGACGACGATGTTGGCGTCGGCGTACAGAACGGACTCGACGAAGGGAATCGGCGTTTCGTCACTCACTTCGCGGCAGTAGCGGACCTTGAGTCCGGCCTTATACGGCGTTTGCGCATCGAGGGCCTGGCCCGCGTCATTCAACACGAGCTTGCGCTCCATGCGGCTCAACCATTGGTCGCGGCCGATCCGGTCGAAATGATCGCAGAGGCAATCGATCACCGTTGCCCAGGATCCCTGTGGTAGATGCACCGTGCTGAAGGCGCGATGCTTCCGGGGGGTGGCGGCCACGGGTTCCATAAGGGCTTTGCTCAACAGGGTTGCGGGAGTGTGTTGCGCATCATAAGGCTTTTTGGCGAAGCTGATGACCCTTTGTGCGTGTCTGGAAGCAGGACCGTTTAAACCTCCGGTTTTTTCACTATTTAGTTTAGCTATTGCTAAATTAGATATCGCTAAATATAATTACCATGAAAAGGAGATCCATATGTCTGAAAGTGCCATGAAACAAATGCGCCGCAATGTGGCCGAAGTCAGCGAGTTCCTGCGTTCACTGGCCAATGAGAGCCGTCTGCTGCTGCTGTGCGCGCTGCTCGACGGCGAGCAGAGCGTCGGTGAATTGAACGCGCATGTGGATCTGTCACCGTCCGCGCTGTCGCAGCACCTGGCCTGGCTGCGCGAAGGCGGCCTGGTAAAGACTCGCCGCGACGCGCAAACCATTTACTACAGTCTCGCCGATAAGCGCGTGAAAGAGGTGCTGGCGGTACTGAAAAAACAGTTTTGCAAATGAGGAGGTTCCTATGAACGAGATCCAGCTGATCGACACCACGCAGTTCCACGAGTTGCAGCGTGCCGGCCACGCCTGCGTCGTCGACGTGCGCAATCACGATGAATTCAGCCGCGGCAGCGCGGCACGACTGTGCTGGCCTGTAGGCGACATCGACGCAGCCAGCGTCGGCGAATTTGCCCGGCAGCAGAAGCTGGCGCCAGACCAGACGCTGGTATTGCTGTGCGCGAGCGGAAAGCGCGCGCAGATGGCGGCGGCGAAACTGCGTGAGCTGATTCCCAATCCGATTGCGGTGCTGCAGGGTGGCCACGCCGCGCTCGATGCCGCCGCGGGCAAGTCACGCATGTCGATCGAGCGTCAGGTACGCATTGCCGCCGGCCTGCTCATCGTCATCGGCAGCGTGGCAACGTTGTTTGCCAGCCCTGCGGCCATACTGTTGTGTCTGTTCGTTGGCGCCGGCCTCGTGGTTGCCGGGCTCACCGACTCATGCCTGATGGGACGTTTAATAATGAGGATGCCCTGGAATCGGGGCTGAGGGAGAAGGGTCGTGACTCTGCTGATCGGCTTCGCGATAGGCGCCGTGCTTGGACTCACTGGTGCCGGTGGCTCGGTGCTGGCGCTGCCGCTACTGGTCGTATTTCTCGGCCTGCCGGCCGCGGAAGCCAGCGCGCTTGCGCTTGGTGTCGTGGCGATCGCGTCGCTGTATGGCGCCGTCATTTGCATCGTGCAAAAGCAGGTGCTATGGATACCCGCGCTGCTGTTCGGGGCCAGCGGCATGCTGCTCGCCCCCGTGGGCCGCTGGCTGTCGCTGCGCGTGGATCCCTTCACGCTGACGGTCGCGTTTGCGGCACTGTCGGCCCTGATCGCCGCGCGCATGTTGTGGCAGAGCCATCGGCATCCCGCAGACGCCAGCGTCGTGCGCGCCGATCCTGGCGCTGCCGAGCTGGAGCCGCTGCTGTGCCGCTTCAGCGAAACGCTGCACTTCGACTGGCGCCCGCGTTGCATGGCAGGCCTTGTCAGTGGCGGTCTCGTGACGGGACTGCTGTCGGGATTTTTCGGCGTCGGCGGCGGCTTCCTGGTCGTGCCCTTCCTGACCCAGCTCAACGGCGCCTCGATGCGCCAGGCGGTCGCCACCTCGCTGGTCATCATCGCCGGGATCTCGCTCAGCGGCTTTGCGACACAGTGGACCCTGCAGCCCATGGACCTGAACCTGCTCGCGCGGCTCGCCGCCGGCGGCATCGCCGGCATGATCGCCGGCGGCCTGCTGGCGCGGCACATTGCCGGCGTGAACCTGCAGCGAATTTTTGCCCTGACCATCCTCGTGATGGCGGGAATGTTGCTGACCACCAGAGGATGACACGATGCTGTTCCGTCAACTGTTCCATGCCGAGTCCGGGACCTATACCTATCTGCTCGCCGACGACGCGACAGGCCAGGCCCTGCTGATCGATCCCGTCGTCGACAATGTCGAGCAGTACGTGCAACTGCTGGCCCAGCTCGAGCTTAAGCTGGCCGTTGCCGTGGATACGCACGTCCATGCCGATCACATCACCGCACTCGGTGCTCTGCGTGACCTGACGGGTTGCGCGAGCATGATGGGCGAGCCGGCGCGCGCCAGCTGTGTCAGCGCCAGTTTCGGCGACGGCGACCTGATCCGCTTCGGCAATCTCGCGGTGCAGGCGATGTTCACGCCCGGCCACACCGATGACTCCTACACCTTCCTGTTCCGCGACGAGGAGCGGCTGTGGGCATTCACCGGCGATGCCCTGCTGATCCGCGGTTGCGGACGCACCGATTTCCAGAACGGGGATTCACGGCGCCAGTACGACAGTCTGTACCGCAAGCTGCTGGGGCTGCCGGATGACACGCTCGTCTACCCGGCCCATGACTATAAAGGCTGGACTATCAGCACCATTGGTGAAGAACGTCGTCATAACCCGCGCCTGCAGGCGACCAACGTCGAGGCCTTTGTGACCTTGATGGCCAATCTCAAGTTGGCCAGTCCGAAGCTGATGGATGTCGCGGTCCCGGCCAACCTCGCCTGTGGAAAAAATCCGCGCGCCTGAGGGGGTGGCGCGCGGTGGACCAGAACTGAAGGAGGGGCTTACTTCTCGATCACCAGTGTCAGGTCGCCGACCCTGAAGCCGAACTTCGTCAGCTCGGTGACGTTGAGCAGGTGGCGTTCGTCGACGAGGTACAGCCAGTCGTCGAGCGTGACCTTCAGGGTGGTATCGTTCCACGGCACCAGCAGCTGGTATTGCCACTGGAAGACCGAGCCGGCACTCGACCCAAAGGCTTCGCCGACGACATCGCCCGCGGTGCCGACATAGCGGCCATTGCCCAGGTGCCGCAACTGCCAGGTGCGGTCCTGGATTTCACCATCGTCGAACTTGAACTGTTCCACCAGCGTGCCGTTGTCGCCGTCCCAGCTTGCCTGCAGCGTGGCAACGAAACGGCGCGTCATGCGCCCCGAGCGGTCGCGCAACAAGCCGTAGGCGCGCAGGTCGCCCTGCAGAAAGGTGCGCAGATCCAGCGCTGGCTCGGTGGCGCGGTACTGGTCGACATTGGTGCCGCTGCAGGCGGCGAGCAGCAGGCAAAGCAGCAGTGCAGGCACTTTCATGGGGGCATCCTGAGCGCGCAAGCGCATTTGCGGTCCGCGGATGCGCGGGCCTCCCATGTTGATACGCACTGGGGTCGCGCGTGGACCTGTCGGATCTCGGGAAATCGGAGCACCGCCCTGCAGTGCCAGGCCGGGGGCAGGCCTGGCACCTGCGCCACGCCCGCAGAAACGCCGCCCATAAAAAAACCCCGCGCGTCGTAACGGGCGGGGTTTTGGCGAAGCGCTGAAAACTTACTTCTTGGCGGCTTCTTTCTTCGCTTTCTCTTTCGCGATGACCGCTTCGGAGACGTTGTTCGGGCACGCGTTGTAGTGCGAGAACTCCATCGAGAACTGGCCGCGGCCAGAGGTCATCGTGCGCAGCGTGCTGATGTAGCCGAACATGTCGGCCAGCGGCACGTTGGCCTTGATACGGACACCGGTCATGTTCCTTTCCTGGTCCAGGATCATGCCGCGACGACGGTTCAGGTCGCCGATGACGTCGCCGACGTTGTCGTCAGGGCTGAACACGTCGACCTTCATGATCGGCTCCAGCAACTGTGGACCCGCTTTCGGCATCGTTTGGCGGAAGGCGGCTTTCGCGGCGATTTCGAACGCGATGGCCGACGAGTCGACGGCGTGGTACGCGCCGTCGATCAGGTCGACTTCAACGTCCAGCACGGGGAAGCCAGCCAGGGGACCGGTGTCCATCATCAACTTGAAGCCCTTCTCGACAGCCGGGTGGAATTCCTTCGGAACGCTACCACCGACGATCGAGCTCTTGAACACGAAGCCGGTGTTCGCCTCGCCCGGACGGATCTTGTAGTCGATCTTGCCGTACTGACCCGAACCACCCGACTGCTTCTTGTGCGTGTAGCTGTCTTCGACTTCTTTCGTGATCGTTTCGCGGTACGCAACCTGCGGCTGGCCGACGATCAGTTCAACGCCGTAGGTACGCTTGAGGATGTCCACCTTGATGTCGAGGTGCAGCTCGCCCATGCCCTTGAGGATGATCTCGCCGGAGTCCTGGTCGGTTTCGACGCGGAAGGTCGGATCTTCGGCAACCATCTTGCCGATCGCGATGCCCAGTTTTTCCGTTGAGCCCTTGTCTTTCGGCTGTACGGCAATCGAGATCACGGGCTGCGGGAACACCATGGCCTCGAGTGTGCACTCGTTGTCCGGGTCGCACAGCGTGTGGCCGGTTTGCACGTTGTTCTTCATGCCGACGATGGCAATGATGTCGCCTGCTTCGGCATGGTTCAGTTCGTTGCGGTCGTTGGCCTGCATTTCGACCATGCGGCCAACGCGTTCGGTCTTGCCGGTGAAGGAGTTCATGATGGTGTCACCCTTGTCCAGCTTGCCCGAGTAGATGCGGCAGAAGGTCAGGGCGCCGAAACGGTCGTCCATGATCTTGAAGGCCAGCGCGCGGAAGGGCTCGCTATTCGACACGATGGCGAACTTGCCGTTTGGCTTGCCTTCGGCGTCGGTCAGCGGCTGCGGATTCACTTCGTGCGGAGCCGGGAGGTAGTCGACGACCGCATCGAGTACCAGCTGCATGCCTTTGTTCTTGAATGCCGAGCCGCAATAGGTCGGGAAGTACATCAGTTCGCGCGTGCCCTTGCGGATGCAGCGTTTGACTTCTTCGACCGAGATCTCCTCGCCTTCGAGGAATTTCATCAGGGACTCGTCATCGCTTTCCACGGCAGTTTCGATGAGCTGCGTGCGATACATGTCCACTTCGTCGACCATGTCCGCGGGAACATCGGTGATCTTGTAGTTTTCGGGCTGGCCGCTTTCATCCCAGATATAGGCTTTGCGGCTCAGGATGTCGACAACGCCGACAAAGGTGTCTTCGAAGCCGATCGGCAGCGTCATGATGAGCGGTTTCGCGCCCAGCACTTTCTGGATCTGGCCGGTGACCTTGAGGAAGTCGGCGCCGATGCGATCCAGCTTGTTGACGAAGATAAGACGCGCGACTTTCGAGTCATTTGCATAGCGCCAGTTGGTTTCGGACTGTGGCTCGACACCGCCGGAACCGCAGAATACGCCGATACCGCCATCGAGAACTTTCAGCGAGCGATACACTTCCACGGTGAAGTCGACGTGGCCGGGAGTATCGATGACGTTCAGGCGCGTGCCTTTCCAGAAACAGCTCACGGCGGCTGACTGAATCGTGATGCCGCGCTCGGCTTCCTGGACCATGAAGTCGGTGGTCGACTCACCTTCATGCACTTCGCCGATCTTGTGGATCTGGCCGGTGAGCTTCAGGATGCGTTCTGTCGTGGTGGTTTTTCCGGCATCAACGTGCGCGAAAATTCCGATGTTTCGGTATAGGGATAAATCGGCCATGGCAGTCTCTATAATGGGGTGAAAAAGGCGGTGCACGATACACCAAATCGGGGCAATTTGCCCGCATGATATGGGGCCATTTGCGCCTATTCCGACTAATTCGGGCCGCAATGCCCTGAATTCACCCCGCACACCCGCCCGCCCACTAGCAACGTGAACAAAACTCCATGACTGACAATGCTTTACTCCGCCGCCTGCCACCTTCGCGCGATTGTTCCGGAAGCGACCTGCTGGACCAGTTTCTCGACTATGTAACGGAACGGAAACTGGAGCTGTATCCGGCGCAGGAAGAAGCCATCCTTGAACTGTTCGAGGACCACAACGTCATCCTCAACACGCCGACCGGATCGGGCAAGTCGCTGGTCGCGACCGCGCTGCATTTCAAATCGATTGCCCAGGGCCGGCGCAGCGTCTACACCTGTCCAATCAAGGCGCTCGTGAATGAAAAGTTCCTGGCCCTGTGCCGCGACTTCGGCCCCGAGAACGTCGGCATCGCCACGGGCGACGCCACGGTCAACCGCGATGCGCCGATCCTGTGCTGCACCGCGGAGATCCTCGCCAACCTCGCGCTGGCCGAGGGCGAAGACGCGCCTTTCCGCGACATCGTCATGGACGAGTTCCACTACTACTCGGACCCTTCGCGCGGCGTCGCCTGGCAGGTGCCGCTGCTGACCTTGCGCAAGGCGCGCTTCCTGCTGATGTCGGCGACGCTGGGTTCAACAGCGCTGTTCGAACGCGAGCTGACACGACTGACCGGCGCGGTGACGACCGTCGTCGCTTCCGTCACGCGACCGGTGCCCCTGAAGTTCCGCTACGAAGACAAGACCTCGCTCGAGGCCACGGTCATGGAACTGGTGGAGGCAAAGCAGACTCCCGTGTACGTCGTGCACTTCACGCAGAACGACGCGGCACAGATCACGCAGAACCTCATGAGCCAGAACTACTGCACGGCCGACGAAAAGGCGGCCATCGCCGAAGCCCTCATCGGCGTGAAGTTCACGAGTCCCTATGGCAAGGACATCAAGAAATTCCTGCGTCACGGCATTGGCTTGCATCACGCCGGGCTGTTGCCGAAGTACCGCGTGCTCGTCGAACAGCTCGCGCAGAAGGGTTTGCTGAAAATCATTTGCGGCACCGACACGCTCGGCGTCGGCGTCAACGTGCCGATTCGCACGGTGCTGCTGACGCAGCTCAGCAAGTACAGCGGCTCCAAAACCGCCAACCTGACTGCGCGCGACTTCCACCAGATCACCGGCCGCGCCGGCCGCAAGGGCTTCGACGACATTGGCTTCGTCGTCGGCATGGCGCCGGAACACGTCATCGAGAATGCGCGGCTTGAAGCAAAAGCTCTCGGCGATCCGAAAAAGGCGAAGAAGCTCGTCAAGCGCAAACCGCCGGAAAAATTCGTCATGTGGACGGGCGACACCTTCACGAAGCTGCAGACTGCCGCGCCGGAACCGCTGGTATCGCGCTTCCAGGTGACGCACGCGATGTTGCTGCAGGTCCTCAGCCGCAAGGGCGACGGCTGCCGCGCGATGCAGCAGATCATCCGCGACAGCCACGAAACGCCGAACCAGAAGAAGGCGCACCGCAAGCGCGCGTGGCAACTGTTCCGCTCGTTGCTCGAACGCAGGATCATCGAGATCAAGCCGAAGGCCGAGCGCGGCGATGGCAGCAAGCTGCGCCTCAACATCGACCTGCAGGACGACTTTTCACTGAACCATGCGCTTTCCCTCTACCTGCTCGACACGCTGGCGTTGCTCGACATGGAAAGCCCGACCTATCCGCTGGACGTGCTGACGCTGATCGAATCGATCCTCGAAAATCCCGACATCATCCTGCGCCGCCAGCTTGATGCGCTGAAAACCGAGAAGATGGCGGAGATGAAGCAGCAGGGCATCGAGTACGACGAACGCATCGCCAGGCTCGACGAGCTCGAGTACCCGAAGCCGCAGCGTGAATTCATCTACGGCACCTTCGCCACCTTCGTGCTGCAGCATCCCTGGGTCGGCCAGGAAAATATCCGGCCGAAAAGCATCGTGCGCGAGATGGTCGAGAACTACGTCGATTTCGCGGGCTACATCAAGCTCTACGACCTCGAGCGTTCGGAAGGCGTGTTGCTGCGGCATGTTGCGAGCGTGCATAAAGTGCTCGCGCAAACCGTGCCGCCTGCCTGCAAGAACGAAGACCTGCAGGAAATCGAGGACTGGCTCGCGGGCCTCTTGCGCGGCGTCGACAGCAGCCTGCTCGATGAATGGGAGCGCATGAAGAATCCCGAGTGGAAGCCGGCCGAGGAAGATGTAACGAAGGCCCTCGAGCCGATCGACATCACGAAGAACAAGCGCGAGTTCACCGCGCTGATTCGCGCGGAAATTTTCCAGTTCCTGCGCGCGCTCGCGGCGCGTCGCTACGACGCCGCCGCGGCACTCGTGCCGCCATGGACGGAAGAGGAACTGCTTGCAGCAACAGAACCCTACTACGCGGAACACGAGCGCATCACGCTGGATCCCGAAGCGCGCAACCACAAGCACACCTATGTCACGCAGGACGACGAGAGTGGCGTATGGACCATCGCGCAGGTGCTCGTCGATCCCGCGGCGTTGAACGACTGGCAGGCGATGTTCGTCGTCGACAAGGCGCTGGCACGCGACGAAGGCAAGCCTACGCTGCAACTGGTTGGGCTCGCGGCCATCTGAAAGCGTGCGCCGGATTGGCCCCTGCCGCATGGGTAATGATCCGGCGACCGCGCTACGGATCACCTGATCCAGTCCGCGCGCAAGGGCGAGGTGGAGCGCAGCAGGGGACAGGCCACTCATTGGCAGGGGTTGGATCAGTGAGTGCTTTGGCCCCGGTTCTTTGACGCGTCGCCTCGGGATCAATTAACGGTCCGTCTCCTGATTTCGGCTCTCAGGCGTGTATAGTCCCAGGAACTGCAACGCGCGAGGACGCATCATGAAATCGATCTCCTGTCTGTTCCTGCTGACCCTGCTTGCCGCCTGCGGTGGAGCGGAGCCGCCGGCGCTTGCGCCAACGGAGCCGGCGCCATCACCCGTATCCGAGTCCGCGACAAGCGTGGATCCCGCGCTGCAGCAAATCGCCGCCGCGGCCACGGCCCTCATCACGCCCGAGTACCTGCGCGCCATGACGGTTGAACTGTCGGACGATCGCTATGGCGGTCGTGCGCCCGGCAGTGAAGGCGACCTGCTGGCGCGCAAGTTTCTCGCCGACACGCTGCGCGACATTGGCTTCGCGCCTGGCGGCGATGCCGGCACGTTCGAGCAGCGCTTCAGTCTCGTTGGCCTGCGCACGCAGCAGCCGGACACCTGGCGCTTCGCCACGCGCGAGCTGGCGCTGGAGCTGCAGCGTAGCACCGACTTCATCGTCACCAGCGGCGTGCAGGCCGATGCCGCGGCGCTGCAGGATGCGGAGCTCGTGTTCGTCGGCTACGGCATCAACGCGCCGGAATATGGCTGGGACGACTACAAGGGCGAGGACCTGCGCGGCAAGGTGCTCGTGATGCTCAACAACGATCCCGACTGGGACCCCGCGCTGTTCGAAGGCACGACGCGCCTTTATTACGGCCGCTGGAGCTACAAGTACGAAGAAGCCGCGCGCCAGGGCGCCGCGGCGGCGATCATCATCCACACGCAGCCTTCGGCCGGCTACAACTGGCAGGTCGTGCAAACCTCGTGGGGCGGCGCGCAATTTGAATTGCCCGCCGCCGCTGAACCGCGCCTGCAGGCGCGCGCGTGGCTAACCGAAGACGCGGCGCAGCGGCTCCTCGCGCTGAGTGATCACGATCTCGCGACATTGGTCGAAGCGGCGCGCAATCCCGATTTTCGTCCGGTCGCGCTCGGCCTGCGCACCAGCATCGAGTTGCCGGTGGACATGACCCTGACCGAAAGCGCGAACGTCATCGGCGTGCTGCCGGGCAGCGACCCGCTGCTGCGCGAGCAAGTCGTGATCCTGACGGCACATCATGACCATCTCGGCATGCTCGAGGCCGCCGATGCGCTCGACGGCGACACGATCTACAACGGCGCGCTCGATAACGCCGCCGGCGTTGCGCTGATGCTTGCTGTCGGCCGTGCCTACAACGAACTCGGACTGCGACCGCGCCGCACGCTGATGCTCAACTTCGTCGGCGCCGAAGAGCAGGGCTTGCTCGGCTCGCTGCATTACGCGCTGAATCCCACGTTCGCGGCAGAGCGCATCGCCGCGAACATCAACGTGGATGCGCCCGGCATCTGGGGCGAAACGCGCGACCTGGCCTACATCGGTTACGGCAAGTCCGATCTCGATGCCGTCGTCGAAGAAGTCGCGGCCTTGCAGGGCCGCGTGGTCGTGCCCGACCAGTTCCCGGACCGCGGTTCGTTCTATCGTTCGGACCAGTTCAGCTTCGCGCGCATCGGCGTGCCCTCGACCTATCTCGACGGCGGCACCGATATCGTCGGCCAGCCACCAGGCTGGGGCGAAGAGCAGATCAATCGCTACACCGACATGCACTATCACCAGCCCAGCGATGAAGTCACCGCCGAGTGGAATTTCGACGGCGTGGTACAGGACGCGGTGCTGAACCTGCTCGTGTCGTGGCGCGTCGCCAACAACGACGCGATGCCGCAGTGGCAGCCGGGCGACGAGTTCGCGCGCCTGCGTGAGGCATCCGCTCCGTAGAAGCGCGTCCGCCACAGGGACATTGCTGATTGCTCATGCGCGCTGAACCAGTATCCTTGGGGACTGGTCTCGCCTGAGATATCCATGTCGCTGCTCGTCCTGCTTTTTATCCCCTTCATCGGTAGCGTGCTTGCGGGCCTGCTGCCCACCAATGCGCGCAATCGGGCCTCGTCCTGGGCAGCGCTCGTGGCACTGGCGGTGGCGCTGCCGCTTGGCATGCTCTATCCAGACATCAAGGATGGCGGTGTCGTCAGCGCGCGCCTCGCCTGGTTGCCGAGCCTCGGGCTCGACATCATCGTGCGCATCGACGGTTTCGCGTGGCTGTTCGGCATGCTGATCAGCGGCATGGGCCTGCTCGTCATCATCTATGCACGCTATTACCTGTCGCCGCGCGATCCGGTGGCACGCTTCTACTCCCTGTTCCTGGGCTTCATGGGCGCGATGCTCGGCGTCGTGCTGTCGGGCAACCTGCTGCAGCTCGTGGTGTTCTGGGAGCTGACCAGCGTCTTCTCCTTCCTGCTGATCGCGTACTGGTACCACCGCAAGGATGCGCGCCGCGCCGCGCGCATGGCCTTCATGGTCACGGCCACCGGTGGCCTGGCGCTGCTCGGCGCCGCGCTGTTGCTCGGGCATATCGTCGGCAGCTACGAACTGGATGCGGTGCTCGGCGCCGGCGACCGCGTGCGCAGCCATGCGCTGTACCCGCTGACGCTCGGCCTGCTGCTGCTCGGCGCCTTTACGAAGAGCGCGCAATTTCCGTTTCATTTCTGGCTGCCGAATGCGATGGCCGCGCCGACGCCGGTATCGGCTTACCTGCATTCAGCGACGATGGTCAAAGCCGGCGTGTTCTTGCTCGCGCGCCTGTGGCCCGTGATGGCGGGCACCGACGCATGGTTCTGGCTGGTCGGTGGCGCTGGCCTCATCACGCTGCTGCTCGGCGCCTACTGCGCCATGTTCCAGAACGACCTCAAGGGTCTACTGGCGTATTCGACCATCAGCCATCTCGGCCTCGTCACGCTGCTGCTCGGCATGAACAGCCCACTCGCAGCAGTGGCGGCGGTGTTCCACATGATGAACCACGCCACCTTCAAGGCCTCGCTGTTCATGTCGGTCGGCATCATCGACCACGAGACCGGGACGCGCGACATGCGGCGCCTCAACGGCCTGTTTCGCCGCATGCCGATCACCGGCACACTGGCGATCGTCGCCTGCGCCGCGATGGCGGGCGTGCCGCTGCTCAATGGATTCCTGTCGAAGGAAATGTTCTTCGCCGAAACCGTCTTCATCTCGGCGCATCCATGGGTGGAACGCGGGCTGCCCTTTGCGGCGCTGGCGGCGGGCATCTTCGCCGTGGTGTATGCGCTGCGTTTCGGCCATGACGTGTTCTTCGGCGCCGAAGCGCGCGGCCTGCCGAGCGCGCCGAACGAACCCGTGCACTGGATGCGCGTACCGGTGGAGCTGCTGGTGCTTGTGTGCCTGATCGTCGGCATCCTGCCGGCGCAGTCGATCGGTCCGCTGCTGGCGGCCGCGGCGCAACCGGTGGTCGGTGGCGTGCTGCCCGAGTACAGCCTCGCCGTATGGCATGGAGTCAACACGCCGCTGCTAATGAGCATCACCGCGATGGTGCTCGGCGCACTGATCTACCTGCGTTACGCAACCTGGTTCAAGCAGCGCAAGGTGTCGGGCGTGCCGGGCCTGCGACACATGCGCGGCAAATATATCTACACCGCGGCGATGAGCCTGCTCGCCGCCGGCGCACGTCGCGCCCTGCGGCGGCTGTCGACGCGACGCCTGCAGATGCAGTTGCTGAGCCTGCTGTGCCTCGCCTTTGCCGCAGCGCTCGCCTCCACGCGCATCGTGCCCTTTACCTGGGGCTCGCGTGCCACGCTGCCGGCCGCGCCGGAGTTTGTGATGCTGTGGATCGTTGGTGGCGCCTGCGCCATCGGCGCCGCGTGGCAGGCGAAGTATCACCGGCTGGCCGCGCTGACGCTGCTCAGTATCGTCGGCATTGCGCTGTGCATCACCTTCGCGTGGTTCTCGGCGCCGGATCTGGCGCTGACGCAGCTCGCCGTCGAAGTCATGACGATGGTGGTGTTCCTGCTGGGTTTGCGCTGGATGCCGAAGCGCGTCGCGCAGGAGGATCCGCGCATGTCGCGCCGTAATCGCTTCCGCCGCCGCCGCGACATGGTCGTGGCACTGTTGATCGGCCTCGGCATGGCGACACTGTCCTACGCGCTGCAGACCCGCGAAGGTACCTTGAGCATTTCGCCTTTCTTCATCGAGCACGCGCTGCCCGACGGCGGTGGCGCCAACGTCGTCAACGTCATGCTGGTCGACTTCCGCGCCTTCGACACGCTTGGCGAAATTACCGTGCTCGCCATCGTCGGCCTGACCATCTTCGCGCTGCTGCGCCGCTTCCGGCCGCCGGGCGCGGCGATCACCGTGCCGGGACAGCAACTCGTTGGCGCCGATGAAGTGGGTTACGACCTCGGCAGCAAGGGCAATCCGGCCGAAGCGCTGCCGGACTATCTCGTCGTGCCCGCAGTGCTGGTGCGCCTGTTGCTGCCGGTCTCCGCGGTGTTTGCGGCCTACCTGTTCCTGCGCGGACATAATGAGCCGGGTGGCGGTTTTGTCGCCGGCCTCGTGCTGTCGATCGCCTTTCTGGCGCAGTACATGGTCAGCGGTACGCGCTGGGTGGAGGAACGGATGAATCTGCAGCCGCCGCGCTGGATCGCCTTCGGCCTGCTGGTGGCACTTGCGACCGGCCTGGCCTCGCTGTGGTTCGGGTATCCCTTTCTTACCACGCACACCGCGCATGTCGACCTGCCGCTGCTGGGCGAATTGCATCTGCCGAGCGCGGCGCTGTTCGACGTCGGCGTATTCATGGTCGTCGTCGGCGCCACGCTGCTGATGCTGACCGCGCTCGCGCATCAGTCGCTGCGCGCCCGGCGCCGGCAGCCGCAGTTCTACGACGCAGACGGAGGTTCGTGATGGAACTCATTGTTGCGCTGGCCATCGGCGTCATGACTGGCGCGGGCATCTACCTCGTGCTGCGCCCGCGTACCTTCCAGGTGCTGATCGGCCTGTCGCTGCTATCGTACGCGGTGAACCTGTTCATCTTCAGCGTCGGCAGCCTGAACATCGACAAGGAGCCGATCGTCGACGCCAGGCTGCCGGCGGATCTTGCCAGTTACGCCGACCCCCTGCCGCAGTCGCTGGTGCTGACCGCGATCGTCATCGGCTTTGCCACTACCGCGCTGTTCCTCGTATTGCTGCTCGCCGTGCGCGGCCTCAGCGGTGTCGACCATGTCGACGGCAAGGAGGAGCGCCCTTGATCGACAGCGCGCACTGGGTAGTAGCGCCGGTCCTGATTCCCCTCGCGGCCGCGGCACTGATGCTCGCGCTCGGCGGCGGCAGGCGCGGGCTGAAGGCCGCGATCAATCTCGCCGCAACGCTGGCATCGCTGGTGGTGTCGGTGCTGTTACTGGTGCTCGTCAACACCACCGACGCCGCGTCTGCTTTCAGCGTGTACCTGCCGGGCGACTGGCCGGTGCCTTTCGGCATCGTGTTCGTCGTGGATCGCTTTGCGGCGCTGATGGCCGTGCTCACCGGCTGCGTGGCGCTTGGCGCGCTGCTGTATTCGCTGGCCCTGTGGCACCAGGCCGGCGTGTATTTCCATGTCCTGTTCCAGTTGCAGTTGATGGGGCTTTACGGCGCCTTCCTAACTGGCGACCTGTTCAACCTCTTCGTGTTCTTTGAAGTGCTGCTGGCGGCGAGCTATGCCCTGTTGTTGCATGGCGGCGGTCTCGCGCGTGCGCGCGCGGGCCTGCACTACGTGGCGGTCAACCTCGTCGCCTCGCTGCTGTTCCTCATCGGTGTCGCGGTGCTGTACGGCGTGACCGGCACGCTCAACATGGCCGACATGGCGCTGAAGCTGCACCAGATCCCGGTCGGCGATCGCGGCCTGCTGCATGCCGGTGCGGCAATTCTGGCGCTGGCCTTCCTGGCGAAGGCGGCACTGTGGCCGCTCAATGGCTGGCTGCCCGGCACCTATACCGCGGCAAGCGCGCCAGTGTCGGCACTGTTCACGATACTGACGAAGGTCGGCGTGTACGCGGTCGTGCGCCTGTGGGCGCTGTGCTTTCCCTCCGACGCCGGCAGCTCGGCGCTGTTCGGCGCCGAGGTGCTGG
>JBEGWB010000104.1:0-9057 GCA_041178065.1 Pseudomonadota bacterium
TAGTCCTCATAGACCGGCGAAGTGTTGCCGTGTCGGATCTTGTACAGGAAGTATTTCTCGAACGCGATTTTCGCCGCGTGCACCCATTTGCCTTTCGAGGTCCAGATAGTGTTGCGCGGCGGCATCTGCGGTAGCGCGACGAAGGCGGCGCCGGTATCGCCCATGTCGGCGAGACAGATCGCGTTCCAGGTCGCGGTGGCATTTGCCGGCTTGCCGCCGAGCTCGGCGGCAATGTTGGCAACGATCGCGGTCACCATCGATTCGATCATGTAGCCGGTTTTCGGCGCGCCAGTCGCGACCGGCGTTGTCTCCACCGGCGGTATCGCGACGCAGACGCCGGCGGCGAAGATATTGCGGTATTTTGTGCTGCGCTGGTGCGCGTCGATCACGACGAAGCCGCGCGCATTGCACAGGCCCTCGACGGCGGCGACGGCGTCCACGCCCTTGAAGGCTGGTAGCATCATAGCCAGTTTGAAGCTCAGGTCGTGCGTCGTGTCGACATCGCCCTTGCGGTCGAGTTCGTCGCAATGCAGCTGGTGCGCTTGGATACGCGTCGTGCGCGCATTCGTGATCCAGTGGATGCTGCGCTTGCGGAATTCTGCTTCGAGCATGCCTTTCGAGTCACCGACGCCGCCGAGCCCGAGGTGGCCAATATAGGGCTCGCTGGTGACGAAAGTGATCGGCACCTTGCTGCGCAGCTTGCGCTTGCGCAGGTCGGTATCGAAGATGAAGGCATATTCGTAGGCGGGGCCGAAGCAACTCGCCCCGGGCATCGCGCCGACGACGACCGGGCCCGGGTTCTCGAGAAATTCGGTGTAGGCCGCATGGGCCTGCTCGGCGTGGTCGACGCTGCAGATCGACTGCGTGAAGGCGGCGGGCCCCGCGCCCGGCACTTCGTCGAAGGCAAACTTCGGCCCTGTGGAAATAATGAGGTAGTCGTAGTCGAGCACCTGGCCATCGGCGAGCACGACCTGCTTGTTGACGGCGTCGATCTTCGTCGCGGGCTGCGCGATGAAGCCGATGCCGTGCTGCGCGAGGATCGGCCCGATCTTCTCGGTGATTTCGCCGCGCTCGCGCCAGCCGACCGCGAGCCAGGGATTCGAGGGCACGAACTGGAAGTAGTCGTCCTTGTTGACCACGGTGATCGCGTGTTCGACGGCGATCTTGTGCCGCAGTTCGAAAGCCGCCGGCATGCCGCCGATGCCAGCGCCGAGAATGACGATGTGTGCCATGGGTGTTCTCCGTTATGCGCGACGCAGCAGGCCGCCGACAGTCAGCCACCACCAGTGGACGCTGTCGACGAAGACCAGTAACCGACTGAGCATGACGACGAAACCCGCGAAGTGTCATCCAAGGCGATCGACGTAAACCGGGACTGCTGACTGTTCATGGCAGCGCACTCCATAAACACGGGTCACAGCCGCTATTAAGCGCGAGCTTGCAACCAAGCGCATTGATGCAGGACAAGCCGCGTGCTGCGACGCGCCCGTGGCCTGGTTCAGTCAGCGCCAGCGTAAACCGGCGCGAAGCCGCCCGCTGGCGTGCGGAAGTTCGTGGTCTGGCCCTGGTAGAGGCGCGCGGCGACCCACTGTACTGCGCCGGCGTACACGTAATTGCGCAGGTCGAACTTCATGACCTGCGTGCCGTCGGCGGCAAGGGCGCGTTCGCCCGGTGCCAGCAGTGCCTGCGCGACGTATCCGCCCTGGCAGATGGCCTCCCACACGCGGCGCGTCAGCTTGTCGCCGCGATACGCGGCCCGGCCGCCGTAACCGGCGAAGGGCTTGAAGAAATGCTTGCGGCGTTCAGACCACAGGCGGTGCATGTTCGCCGCAGTCACGATCTCGGTGCGCGGGATGCCAGCCAGCAACAGCTCCTGCAGCGCCGCCGGCACGCCCATTGCCGCCAGGGCTGCCGGGTCCGTCAGCAAGGTCATGTTGCGCTTGTCGGCATAGAGTGCATGCGCGTGCGGATGCGGCGTCAGCACGACGGCATCCTGCAGGTAGGCGCTGCGCAGTGCCGCGTGTGCCGGCGCTTCCAGCGCGAAGTCCGTCAGCCGGTTGTAGACGAGATCGATGTCGAGCCGGCCGTGCCAGAGCTTGCCGTCACGCCACTGCAGCTCGGCGGGATCGACGATGACTGCATGCATGCCGTGGCGCTCGAACAGGTGCTGGAACAGCAGGAACTCCGGATACAGGTATTGCACGCGCGGCGCGCTGTCGACAATCGCGAGCGTGCGCAGCGGACCCTGCCGTCCCGCCGCGGTCCATTCGCTGCGGAACATTGCGACGATGTTCTGCTCGAGCGCATCCCCGAGCGCCGGCAGCGGCGGGAGGTCGCGCATCATGTCGCAGCAGGCGAACTGCGCATGAGCCAGCACGGCGTTGAGCATTGCGCCGCCGGCATTCGTATTGATTTCGATGAGGCCGAAGCCCTGTGGCGCGACGTGAAAGTCGTAGCCAAAAAATACACCTTTATTGCCGGGCACGTACCGCGCCGTCGCCGGCGCCCAGGCCAGCACGGCGTCGCGCCACGCCGGCAGGGCAATGACCGCTTCGATCGCGGCGATGAGGTATGTCATGCGCTGCATGTGCGCGTGCGAGACGAACACCGGGCTCGCGGAGAAGAGATAGGGGCAACGTTCGCGCACGAGTTCGGCGAGGCCGGGCGTGCCGAGTTCCGCCTCGAGCGCGGCGCGCAAGCGCTCCGTATCGAGACTCGCGCAGAAGCACTGCTTGTTCAGCGCGTCGATCAGGTCAGTCATGGTGTCGGTCATGTTGCTCCGGTAATTCACGTGTACCGCACGCGGCAGCCAGCGCGGGTCGCACTGCGCTCGGGAACCAGCCTTCGGTACGATTGGCGAAGGCTACCAGCGACAGCATGACCGGCACCTCCACCAGCACGCCGACGACGGTCACCAGCGCCGCGCCGGAATCGAGGCCAAACAGGCCGATGGCGACCGCGACCGCCAGTTCGAAAAAGTTCGACGTGCCAATCAGCGCGCAGGGCGCGGCGACATCGAAGGGCACTTTCCACAGCCGCGCGGCGCCATAGGCAAGCGCAAAAATGCCGTAGGACTGCAGCAACAGCGGCACCGCGATCAGTGCGATCAACAGCGGCTGGTCGAGGATGATGCGACCCTGGAAACCGAACAGCAATATGACGGTGCCCAGCAGTCCCAGCATCGACAGTGGCTTGAGGCGCGCGTTGAACTCTGTGACCGCGCGCTCCCGCTGTTCACCCTTGGCGTGCCCTTTGCCGAGCGCGAGGCGCGTGACGATGCCGGCCGCCAGCGGTATGACCACGTATAAGACGACCGACAGCAGTAACGTGGCCCAGGGCACGTCGATATCGGTCACGCCGAGCAATAGCGCTACCAGTGGCGCAAAGGCGAAGACCATGATCACGTCGTTGAGCGCGACCTGCGCGAGCGTGTACGTGGCATCGCCGCGGGTCAATTGCGACCACACGAACACCATTGCGGTGCAGGGTGCCGCGCCAAGCAGGATCAGGCCGGCGATGTACTGGCCGGCAGCGGCCGGATCGATCAGCTCGGCGAATACATGGTTGAAGAACAGCAGGCCAAGGCCCGCCATCGTGAAGGGCTTGACAAGCCAGTTGACGACCAGCGTGATGACGAGGCCCGCGGGCCGCTCGTGGATGCGGGCGAGGCTGGAAAAATCCACCGATACCATCATCGGGTAGACCATCAGCCAGATCAGTGCGGCGACGGGGAAATTGACTGAGCCGTATTCGTAGCTGGCAAGAGTCTGGAACAGCGTGGGAAAAACGCTGCCGAGGCCAATGCCCGTGACGATGCACAGGGCAACCCATAGCGACAG
This sequence comes from Pseudomonadota bacterium, assembly GCA_041178065.1. GTDB lineage: Bacteria > Pseudomonadota > Gammaproteobacteria > Pseudomonadales > Pseudohongiellaceae > CAILUG01. Next base: position 3,840 of record JBEGWB010000104.1, read on the forward strand.
ATAGCGCTCGAAAATACCGATTGGCGACGTAGTACTCATGCAGGACCCTCCGCTGACGTTGATGTGCGCCATGCGCCGGCGCATCGGAGTGTTCCGGCATCGAGCATCGCGGCTTTCAATATTACAACAATAGTTGAAATAATAGCGCGCGGCACCGAGCCTGTTTGCCAGCACTCATCCAGGTTCGCTGCTCAGCGCCAGCAGGCATGCCAGTCCCAGCGGCTCGTCCTTCAGCAGCGGGATCAGGTGACCATGCTAGCAGTGCCTATGCGTCGGCGGTTGACCTGCCGCAATCCGGATCGGTATCGCCGAGTCGCCGGCGCTGTAGCCTTGCGCATGCGCTCACCGTTCGTCCGAACCCTTGCGCTCCTCAGTCAGGTCCGTGAAATCCTTGCGCAGATCCTCGGCGCTTTCACGGTAGGCGTCGCTGTCGCCGTATTCCGCGAAGTGCGAATGCGGATGTGCTGGATTTCTGCGGCGAGTTCCGCTTCCAGTGCCCTGATCTGTGCGGCAAGTTCACGAATTTTCGGGTTCATGGCAGTCTCGCTACGGATGAGCCCCTACTGTAACCCATCGCAGGCGCGAATCTGTCGCAAATGGCGCTGCCGGCGCCTGCGCGCGCTCGAAGCTTGACCGGTATCAATCCCCGCAGGCCGCTTGCATGCAATCGTTGGCGTTCATCAGGGTAATCCCCGCGCCCGCGCCGCCGTATTGCTGGCTGCGTTTGTTACAGTCCCCTCCCGTTCACCCTACAGAGGATCAGCTTATGTCCACGATGATGAAAGCCGCGATATTCGTCGAGCCCGGTCGTATCGAGCTCAGCGACAAGCCGATACCGGACGTCGGGCCCAACGATGCCCTGGTGCGCATCACGACGACGACAATCTGCGGCACCGACGTGCACATCCTCAAGGGCGAGTACCCGGTCGCACGCGGACTCACCGTCGGCCACGAGCCGGTCGGTGTCATCGAAAAGCTCGGCAGCGCGGTGCAGGGTTACCGCGAGGGCCAGCGTGTCATCTCTGGCGCCATTTGCCCGACCTTCACCTCGTATTCGAGCCAGGACGGTTACCCCGCGCAGGACGGCAGCTACCTGATTCCCGCGTGCAAATGCGGCAATCATGGCTACAAGGCCACCGCGGGCTGGCGCTTCGGCAACCTCATCGACGGCACGCAGGCCGAATACGTGCTCGTGCCCGATGCACAGGCCAACCTTGCGCCGGTACCCGATGGTCTCAGCGACGAACAGGTACTGATGTGTCCCGACATCATGTCGACCGGTTTTCTCGGCGCCGAAAACGCCAACATCAGGATCGGCGACACGGTTGCGATATTCGCGCAGGGCCCGATCGGCCTCTGCGCTACCGCCGGCGCGCGGCTTAGCGGGGCGACCACGATCATCGCCGTCGACGGCAACGAGCATCGTCTCGGCATTGCCCGGAAGATGGGCGCCGATGTAACGCTGAACTTCCACAACTGCGACGTCGTTGACGAAATCATGAAACTCACTGGCGGCCGCGGCGTCGATGCGTCGATCGAAGCGCTCGGGACGCAGGGAACCTTCGCCTCCGCGCTGCGCGTGCTCAAACCCGGCGGCACGCTGTCGAGTCTCGGCGTCTATTCCACCGACCTGACGATTCCGCTCGCGGCTTTCGCCGCCGGCCTTGGCGATCACAAGATCGTCACGGGCCTGTGTCCGGGTGGCAAGGAACGCATGCGGCGCCTGCTGAACGTCGTCGAATCAGGCCGCGTCGACCTCGGCCTGCTCGTGACTCACCAGTTCAGGCTCGACGACATCGTTGCCGCGTACGAGCTCTTCGCCAACCAGCGCGACGGCGTTCTGAAGGTGGCCATGAAGATCGCCTGATGCACGGCGCTGCATAGCGGAGGAAACGACGATGCAAGTCGCGATGTACAGCACCAAGGTATACGACCAGCAGTTTTTCAACGAAGCGGTGGCCGCTGATATCGCATTTACGTACCTGCCGCCGCGCCTCGACGTGCGCACGGCACTGCTGGCAACCGGGCACGATGCCGTGTGCTGCTTTGTCAACGACACGCTCGACGCCGCGGTGCTGCGGCTGCTGGCCGACCAGCACGTCAGGCTCGTGGCACTGCGTTGCGCGGGCTTCAACAATGTCGACCTGCAGGCCGCGCGCACGCTCGGCATCAAGGTATGCCGCGTGCCGGAGTATTCGCCGTACGCGGTGGCCGAACACAGCGTCGCGCTGATCCTCGACCTCAACCGCAACATTCACCGTGCGCGCAACCGCGTGCGCGAAAACGATTACTCACTCGACGGCCTGCTCGGCTTCGACCTGTTCGGCAAGACTGTCGGCATCATTGGCGCCGGCAGGATCGGGCGCGTGTTCGCCACGATCATGCGCGGCTTCGGCTGCAAGGTGCTGGTTCACGATCCCTATCTGGCCGACGTGCTCCCGGCCGGAATCGACGCCGTGGCGCTCGACACGCTGCTGCGCACGGCGGACATCGTGTCGCTACATTGCCCGCTGACGCCCGAGACCCGCTATCTGATCAACGCACGCTCGCTGGCGCTGATGAAGCGCGGCGTGATGCTGATCAACACGAGCCGCGGCGCACTCGTGGATACGCGCGCGGTCATCGCGGCACTCAAGAGTGGCCATGTCGGGTATCTCGGCATCGATGTGTACGAAGAGGAGGCGGACCTGTTCTTCGAGGACCTGTCGAACCTGCCGATCCAGGACGATGTGTTCGCGCGGCTGCAGACCTTTCCCAACGTGCTCGTGACCGCCCACCAGGGGTTCTTCACGCGCGAAGCCCTGACGCGCATCGCGCAGACGACGCTGCACAACCTGCGGGCCTGGGGCCGGGGCGCGCTGCACGAGATGCATCTCGTCGAGTAGGGGGATGCGCTTTGCGAGCGGCGCCTCGGTCAGCGCGCGAACATCAGGTAAGCGAGGTACGCGAGGTACAGCGCGACGAACAGCCCGCCCTCGGTGCGCGTAACCCTGCCCCCGGTGACGAACACCGGGACACACAGCAGCATCGCGCCGCTCATCAAGGGTATGTCGAACAGCAGTAGCTCGCGTTCCACGGCGATGCCGCCGGGCGCCACGAGGCAGGTGATGCCGAGGATGGCCAGGATGTTATAAACGCTGCTGCCGAGGAGATTGCCGACCGCCACGTCGCGCTCGTTGCGCAGCGTGCCGACGATTGCCGTGACCAGCTCCGGTGCGGAGGTGCCGATCGCCACGATCGTCAGGCCAATCACCGCTTCGCCAAGGCCAACATTGCGGGCGATATCGATCGCGCCGTCGACGAGCCAGTGGGCGCCGAGGACCGTTAGCAGGATTCCAGCGCTGAGATAAACAGCGTTGATTCCGCGACGTGCCTCTTCCGTGCCGCTGGTACGCGCGCCGTCGGCGCCGAACATGTTCGCATAGTCCGACTTTACCGCGCGCGACTCGCCGCGACTTTGCCTGATGATCAGCGCCGTGTAGCCGAGCGCCGCCGCCAGCATCACGGCACCGTCGACGCGGGACAGGTTGCCGTCCCACGCGAACAGGGTCATTAGCATGGCCGCGGCGATCATCATCGGCAAGTCGGTGCGCAGCGTGCGCTGGTGCAGCGCGAGCGGACGCAGCAGTGCGCTGAGGCCGAGAATCAACAGAAGGTTGACGAGGTTGGTGCCGGCGATGTTGCCGACCGCGAGGCCGCCGCTGCCGCCGAGCGCCGCCGTGATGCCCACCGCAAGTTCGGGCGCGCTGGTGCCGAGGGCAACGACGGTCAGGCCGAGAATGACCGGCTGCACGCCGAATGCCAGTGCCAATGCCGAGCCATAGCGCACGACGAGTTCGGCGCCAAAGATCAGTAGCGCAAGACCGGCGCCGAACAGCAGTAGCGCGTCCAACTGCTAGCTCCTGTCGTCCGCGCCGCGCGCGGCGAGGGCTGGCGCGTGGCCGCGCCCAGCGCCAGAAAAGCGCAGGCGGATCTGCTTTTCTACTTCGATGATGCAGAACAGCGCGACCCCAATGCCGATGACCAGCAGGCCATCGCGCAATGGAACCGCGGTGGTGCCGAATAGCGCCTGCAGCGGCGGCAGGTAGGTCACGGCGAGCTGGGACAGCACGAGGATGCTCACCGTGATCCACACCGCTCTGGTGCCGCGCAGGGCCTGCCAGGTCAATGAAGTGCCATAGATGTTGCGAATAAAGAACAGGTGGAAGATTTCCATGACGACGATGGTATTGAAGGCAAGGGTGCGCGCAAGATCGACCGGATAGTCGCGCTCGAGTGCATAACTGAACACGCCGTAGGTGCCAGCAAGGAACAGCAGGGACACCAGCACGATATGCCAGATCAGCGCGGCGCCGAGCAGGCCTTCGTTGCGCGGACGTGGCGGACGGCGCATCGTCGAGGCTTCGGTGGGCTCGAAGGCCAGCGCGATGCCCAGTGTCATTTCGGTGACGAGGTTGATCCACAGCACCTGGATCGGAATCACCGGCAGCGTTAGCCCGAGCAGCAGCGCCATGGTGATGATCAGAGCTTCGCCGCCGTTAGTCGGCAAGGTCCAGCTGATCATCTTCTTGATGTTGTCGTACACGGTGCGGCCCTCGCGCACGGCCGCGACAATCGACGCGAAATTGTCGTCGACCAGCACCAGCTGCGCTGCTTCGCGCGCGGCGTCGCTGCCCTTCCCGCCCATCGCGATGCCGACGTCCGCGCGTTTGAGTGCTGGCGCGTCGTTGACGCCGTCGCCAGTCATCGCCACCGTCATGCCTTGCGCCTGCAGCGCCATGACGAGGCGCAATTTGTGCGCGGGGCTGGTGCGCGCGAACACATCGCAGTCGAGCGCCGCGCCTTGCAGCGCGGTGTCGTCGAGCTGGTCGAGCTCGGCGCCGGTCAGCACGGCCGCACTGTTCGCCAGGCCGATCTGCCGCGCGATGGCGCTCGCGGTCAGCGCGTGGTCGCCAGTGATCATTTTGACGCGGATGCCGGCGTCGCGACATTCAGCCACGGCCTGCAGGGCTTCGGCGCGCGGTGGATCGATCATGCCAACCATGCCGAGCAGCGTCAGCGTGCCGTCGAGGTCGGCGTATTCGAGCACGGTGTGCGCCGGGTCGACCGCGCGCTGTGCGAAGGCGAGTACGCGCTGGCCGCGCCGGGCGATTGCGTCGATCGTCGCGCGCCAGTGCGCGGCATCGAGCGCTTCGGCGCCGCCATCGGCCGCGCGCTG
>JBEGWB010000105.1:0-2746 GCA_041178065.1 Pseudomonadota bacterium
ACGCTTGAAATCGAAGGCCGCATTTTTGGCAATATTTATGCCGATGATGATTCGTCGGCTTCAGTGCGGGTGCGCGAGACCGGACTCGTGAAAGGCAATATTCAGGCGCCGATGATCGTCATCAACGGTCTCGTGGAGGGCGACGTCTATTCAAGCAATCACATCGAACTTGCCGCCAAGGCGCGTGTTAGTGGCAATGTTCATTACCATCTCATCGAAATGGTCATGGGCTCTGAAGTGAATGGTTCGCTAAGCCATCGCGCAGCGGATGAGTTGCTGCCGCGCCAGGTTGCAGCCGACACCGTATTGCAAGCTACTTCGGCCCAGCGTCAGGGCAGCGAAAATCTGCTTAAAGAGTACGATCCCGCGGTGCGGTGACAGGCTCAATACTTGACTAAATTCCTTGGGTATTTGACAATGCCCCTGTCCTGTTCCTGGCCCTAACTGAACCGCCATGTCTGTCGTCGAAACACATATCCCTTCTGTTCTGCAGTTGACCGCCAGCGCTGCGCGCAAAGTGAATGCGCTCGTCAGCGAAGAGGGCAACCCCAGCCTGAAACTGCGCGTCTATGTCACTGGCGGTGGTTGCTCCGGGTTCCAGTATGGTTTTTCCTTCGATGAAAACATCAACGACGACGATACGGTTGTGACTCGCGACGGCGCCGATTTATTGGTCGATCCACTGAGTGTGCAGTATCTGACTGGCTCCAGCGTCGACTATGTCGAAGGGCTTCAGGGCTCGCGCTTCGTCGTGGAAAATCCGCTTGCGACTACTACCTGTGGTTGCGGGATGTCGTTCTCGATCTGAGTCCCAGCGCCGGTCTTGCTATTCGCGCTGGTAAATTCCACCTGCAATGACCGCGTGACGCGCGCCAGTGAACGGACTGAAGTCCACTGGCTCACCATTCAGAGTCTTCTTCGCCAGCCAGGCGAATGCCACCGCTTCGACGCAGTCAGCATGTATGCCGAGTTCGGTCGAGGTACGCACCCTGAACGCGGGCAATACGGCCTGCAGGCGCTCAAGCAGCGCCGTGTTTCGTGCGCCGCCGCCACAGGCAATTATTTCCCCGCGCTTCAATAATCTTTCAATTTCGTTGCGCACGGTCTGTACCGTGAATTCCAGCAGGGTGGCCTGCACATCCACAGCAGGAATCTGGCCTGCCTGACTAATCTTGCTGTCGAGCCATTCGAGGTTCAGGAACTCCCTGCCAGTGCTCTTGGGTGCCGGCATGCGGAAGTACGCTTCATCCAGCAAATGCCCGAGAAGTCCTGGGTGCACGCGGCCCGCAGCCGCCCACGCACCGGCATCGTCGAATTCCTTGTTGAGGTGGCGCCTGATCCATCCGTCCATCAGGACACTGGCGGGTCCGGTATCGAGTCCTACGTAGTGCTGGCGATTTGTGGGTAGCGAAGTGATGTTTGCGATGCCGCCGAGATTCAGCACGATGCGGTCGACCGCGTCGCTGTGGAAGAGCTCGCAGTGCAGTGCTGGGACGAGGGGCGCGCCCTGTCCGCCTGCAGCCATGTCTTTGCGCCGGAAATCTGCGACAACCGTGATGCCCGTGAGCTCTGCGAGTGTATTTGGGTCGCCTATCTGCAGCGTGAAGGGGTTGGATAACGCCCGCTGAGGGGGTTCGTGCCAGATGGTCTGCCCGTGGCTCCCGATCGCCTTGACGTCGTGAGGCTTGATCTGTTGTTTCGCCAGCAGCGTGGATACCGCGCTGGCGAAAAGCTTCGCGACGTCGATATCGGTGCTGCCCAGTTCCCGCAGATCGACTGCGCTATTGGATGTGAACCGCAGGAGGCGCCGCTTGAGCTCCGCCCCGATATCCGCGGCGATGAAGTCGATTACCTGCGGAGTGGCGCCGGCGCAATTGACCAGTGCGCAGTCGACAGCGTCCATACTCGTGCCGGAAATCATCCCTATATATAAGGCGGCGGTCATTCCTTGCGATTGCTTGCAGCGGTCTGCGCAAGCGCTGCCGTTGGCACGCCTTTGTTGGCGAGCAGCGCCATGAAGACGCCGGTCTGCTGGCGGAAGCGCGGCATCTCTTCTTCGGTGATTGATACAGCGCGTGGCATTTGCTCGAAAATGGTTTGCGAATTGCGATGCACGCCATCCATCAGAAACTCATAATGCAGGTGTGGGCCTGTCGCACTGCCGGTGGCGCCTACGTAGCCAATGACGTCGTTCTGGCGAACTTGCGCGCCTTCCTTTACGCCTTTCGCATAATCGTTCAGGTGTGCGTATTTGGTCTCGAAGCGTTCGCCATGCTGAATCACGATCAGTTTGCCGAATGAGCCGTTCCTGCCAACGAAGGTCACGCGGCCATCGGCAGTAGCAACAACCTTTGTTCCTTTTGGCGCTGCATAGTCCGTGCCCTTGTGGGCGCGAATCTTGTTGAGAATCGGATGGCGCCTGGAAAGGGTGAAGCCAGAACTAATACGCGTGAAGTCGACGGGGTTCAGCAGGAAGGCCTTACGCATGCTTTCGCCGTCAGGGTTATAGAAGCTCGAGGTGCCGTCTTCACTGTCATAACGGAGGGCCGTATGGACTCTGCCCTGATTGACGAACTGCGCAGCGAGAATCCTGCCATAGCCGACAAACTCCCCATCAATGAACAGCTCTTCATATAGCAGGTTGAATGTATCTCCTTCACGTATGTCCAGGATGAAGTCGATGACACCACCGAAGATGCCGGCGAGATCAAGGGCGAAGCTGTCCGGCACGTTGCTGCGTTGCGTC
>JBEGWB010000106.1:0-27496 GCA_041178065.1 Pseudomonadota bacterium
AGTTTAACGCAAATTTGCAGTCAACGTAGGGTCGTTCATGGCTGTCGTTAGCCACGCAGGCGTGCTAAAAAGGCGAGAAGAATTCAGAGGTGATGCATGCAATTTTCCAGCTATGCAAAGGCGATCCGCGCGCTGCCGCGCGAGATCACGCCGGACACGCTCGCGACGACACGCAACCTTATCGCGCCGCTGGTCAAGGCCAGTGCAGCCGACATGTGCGTCGCGCGCGATCTCAAGTATGGTGAGCACGAGCGTCAGCGGCTCGACATATTCACGCCCGCTTCCGGTTTCGAGCCGGCGCGTCCAGTGCTGATTTTCGTGCATGGCGGCGGTTTCATTGCCGGTGACAAGCAGATGCCTGGCACAGCTTTTTATGACAACGTCGGGCACTGGGCCCTGCGCAACGGATACAACGCCGTCAACATCACATATCGCCTCGCGCCCCAGCACCAGTGGCCCGCGGGTATCGAGGACCTGCACAAGGTTGTCCGCTTCATCCAGGAGCAGGGCCACAGGTACGGTCTCGGCGCCGGCAAGCTGTTCCTCATGGGGCAGTCGGCAGGCGCGGCGCATGCAGCCTCGTATGTCACGCATTCCAGCGTGTATGCGCCGTATGCGCATGGCTTGCGTGGCCTGATCCTGCTGTCGGGTGTGTATGACTACACGCTGAAGCCCGGCCCGATGGAGGCAGCCTACCTCGGCAAGGACCAGAGCCTGTATGCATCGCGATCGTCGTTACAGGGCCTGCAGACCTGCAACCTGCCGATGCTCGTGACGATCGCCGAATGCGATCCGCCCTTTTTTGAACGGCAAGGCCTGATGCTGATGACTGCTCTGCAGAAAACGCGCGGGCAACTGCCGCGCTTCGTGCAAATGATCGGCCAGAACCACCTGTCCGTCGCAATGTACCTCGGGCTGGATGGCGACCTTCTTGCGCCGCAGCTGCGCGCCTTCATCGACGACCATAGTGGCAGGCGATGAACATCAGTCGCACGCTCGATATCCCGGACGGTGAAATCGAACTGCACGCAATTCGCGCACAGGGTGCAGGCGGACAGAACGTCAACAAGGTATCGAGTGCGATCCACCTGCGTTTCGACATTCGTGCCTCGTCCCTGCCTGATGCGATCAAGGAACGTTTGCTGAACCTCTCCGACCAGCGCATTACGAAGGACGGACTGGTCGTCATCAAGGCGCAAACTCATCGTACGCAGGAAAAGAATCGCGATGAGGCGCTACAGCGTCTGCGGGAACTGGTCATTGTAGCGAGCCGCGTGCCAAAGAAGCGCGTGCCGACCAAGCCCACGCGGGGATCGAAACAGCGCCGCATTGACACCAAGAAGAAGCTCGGCGCAACCAAACGCATGCGCGGCAAGCCGAGCGGGGACTGAGCACGAGGTGGGGCAATCGCCTATAATCCGCGCTTTCGTTATCCGGCCTGATTTCCATGACAACCGTTCGCACCCGCATAGCACCCTCACCGACAGGCGACCCGCATGTCGGCACCGCGTATATCGCTTTGTTCAATCTCTGTTTCGCGCGCCAGCACGGCGGACAGTTCATCCTGCGCATCGAAGACACCGACCAGGTGCGTAGCACGCGCAAGTCCGAGGATGACATCCTTGCCGCGCTGAAGTGGCTGCATCTCGAGTGGGACGAAGGTCCGGACAAGGGCGGGCCCTACGGTCCCTATCGCCAGAGCGAGCGCTCTGCAATCTACCAGGAGCACGTCAAGGTGCTGCTGGACAAAGGCCATGCCTTCCATTGCTTCTGCACGGCGGAGCGGCTGGACGAAGTGCGCAAGCAGCAGACCGCGGACAAACAGCAGCCCGGCTACGATGGACACTGCATGCATATGCCTGCAGCGGATGTGACTGAACGCCTGGATCGGAATGAGCCGTATGTCATTCGCATGAAAGTGCCGAGAGAAGGCAAGTGCGTCATCAAGGACCTGTTGCGCGATGAAGTCGAGATCGAGTGGGCGCAGGTCGACATGCAAGTCCTGATGAAGTCGGACGGACTTCCGACCTATCACCTGGCGAACGTCGTCGACGATCATCTGATGCAAATCACCCATGTGATCCGTGGCGAAGAGTGGATCAACTCTGCGCCAAAGCACCTCTTGCTGTACGAGTACTTCGGCTGGCAGGCGCCGGTGTTGTGTCATATGCCACTGCTCCGCAATGCCGACAAGAGCAAGCTCAGCAAACGCAAGAACCCGACAAGCGTCGGTTACTACCAGCGCATGGGCTATTTGCCCGAAGCCGTCATCAACTATCTCGGCATGATGGGATGGTCGATGCCTGACGGAAACGAGAAATTCAGTGTGCAGGAGATGACAGCCAATTTCGACATCAAGCGCGTGTCGCTCGGTGGCCCTGTATTCGACACGCAAAAACTCGACTGGCTCAATGGTCGCTACATGCGCGAGTCGCTATCGGACAGCGAATTCATGCAGCGTTATTCCGAGTGGGCATTCCAGACGGAAAAACTGCACCAGCTCGTGCCGCTGATCAAACCACGCGTTGAGCGCTTCAGTGACGTCGTCCCGCTTGCAGGATTTTTCCTTGCCGGCATGCCCTCAATCACCACGGCCAGTTTTACGCACAACAAGATCGATACCGAAGCGCAGCTGAAGATCCTGCAGTTCGTGGCCTGGCGTCTCGAGGAAATCCCCGCCTGGCATCGCGATCACATAGAGCAGTCGTGCATCGCACTGGCGGAGAAGCTGGGACTGAAGATCCGCGATTTACTGTTCCCTGTATTTATCGCGATCGCGGGGACCGCGGTGTCGGTATCGGTTATCGACTCCATTGCGATACTGGGTCTCGACATCACGCGCGCGCGCCTGCGTCACGCGCTGGCAACGCTCGGCGGCATCTCCGGCAAGCAGCTCAAGAATCTGGAAAAGGAATATCAGCAACTGGTGCAGTGACAGCGCAATCAGCTGGACTGAAGTCCGGGTTTCGGGGTGATGACTACGCACTTTTGATCCATGAACGCTTTACATTCAAAGGGGTGCTAAATAGAATGCGCGCTCTTTCCGGTTTGCCCCGGATTGAGCGAATGAGTCAGTAAGTGCACAAGCAGTAACGCGGGGGTATAGCTCAGCTGGGAGAGCGCTTGCATGGCATGCAAGAGGTCAGCGGTTCGATCCCGCTTACCTCCACCACTTACCGGTACATTCGCACCAGGGATATTGCAGTAGGGACAAGCCACAAGGATCGGTGCAACCAAGTTTAAGTCCCCATCGTCTAGAGGCCTAGGACACGACCCTTTCACGGTTGTAACGGGGGTTCGAAACCCCCTGGGGACGCCAAATAAAAAGCCCGCCATGCGTAAGCACGGCGGGCTTTTTTATGTGCGAAGCGCGAGTCAAAGCCCCGGGGGCGAAGAGCAGAGCAGGGCGCTTTCGCATTACCAGCGCCCAAAAAAAAGCCCCGCATTGCGGGGCCTTTCGCAGACATTCACACGAATCACTTCGTCGGATAATCCCGCTTCTTCGGCCCCGTGTACAACTGGCGTGGGCGCCCGATCTTGAAGGGGTTGCTGATCATTTCATTCCAGTGCGCTACCCAGCCTGGCGTACGGCCGGTTGCAAAAATAACGGTAAACAAATTCACCGGAATGCCGATCGCTTTCAAGATAATACCTGAATAGAAGTCGACGTTCGGATACAGGCTACGCTGGATGAAGTATTCGTCTTCAAGCGCAATCTTCTCGAGTTTTATCGCGATCTTCAGCAGCGGGTCGTTTTCCATGCCGAGTTCCGCCAGCACTTTCTGCGAGGCTTCACGCAGCACTTTCGCGCGCGGATCGAAGTTCTTGTACACGCGGTGGCCGAAGCCCATCAGGCGGAATGGATCGTCCTTGTCTTTCGCTTTCTTGATGAACTTGTCGATGTTCTTCTCGTCACCGATTTCCATGAGCATCTTTAGCACGGCTTCGTTCGCGCCGCCGTGTGCAGGTCCCCACAGTGCGGTGATGCCGGATGAGATGCACGCGTAAGGGTTGGCGCCGGTCGAGCCGGCGAGACGTACAGTGGACGTTGACGCGTTCTGTTCGTGGTCGGCGTGCAGGAGGAAGATCTTATCCATCGCTTCGGACAGCACTGGGCTCGGCGCGTAGTTCTCGCATGGCGTGCCAAACATCATGTACAGGAAGTTTGCGCTGAAGCTCAGGTCGTTGCGCGGATACATGAAGGGCTGGCCGATCGAATACTTGTAGCACATCGCCGCGATCGTCGGCATTTTCGCGATCAGGCGCAGTGCCGCGGTCTTGCGGTGCTCCTCGTCGTCGATCTTCAGGTTCTCGTGATAGAAGGCCGACAGCGCGCCGACGACACCGACCATGATCGCCATCGGGTGCGCGTGGCGCGGGAAACCATTGAAAAAGTGGTGAATTTGCTCATGCACCATCGTGTGGTAGCGAATGGATTTGACGAACTCAGCCTTCTGTTTCGGAGTCGGCAGCTCGCCGTTCAGCAGCAGGTAGCAACACTCGAGGTAGTCGGATTTCTCGGCCAGCTGTTCGATCGGATAGCCGCGGTACAGCAGTACGCCCTGATCGCCATCTATATAGGTGATCTTCGACTCACAGGAGGCGGTCGACATGAAGCCGGGGTCGAACGTGAAGAGGTCGTGGGACGTCAGGCTACGGACATCAATGACATCTGGACCCATGGAACCCGGGAAAACGGGCAGTTCAATGGGTTTTTCAACGCCATCGACGGACAACTGAGCTTTTTTCCCAGTCATAAAAACTCCTCAAGTATTTGTAATGCCAGGACGAACAGTGCGGGTAAGCACTGCTGTTTGAGAGCGGCAACACTATCCCGTGATATACCCTATTGTCAAACCGATAGGGCCTGTTCGGCGTGTTTCCGGATAGCGACGTAATGTTTTGTAAACCTTAGTGTTATTTGGATTTTTTTACACACTATTTACTCATTCCCTTGCAGAAAAAGCTTATATAAGAGAAAGGACTTGGGGCATAATGCGCCGGACTTCAGACCGCCAAAAAAAGACTGATAATTTATGACTATCAAGAAATTGGAAATTGATTCCAGAGGACTTGCGCCGTGAAGAACAAGCGTCCCGTCAATCTCGATCTACGCACCATCCATCAGCCGATCGCGGCGCTCGCCTCCATCACGCATCGCGTTTCTGGCGTCATCGTCTTCCTCGGCATTGCCGGCCTGTTGTATCTGCTCGACCGTTCGCTCGCGAGCGAAGAGGGCTTCAAGGCCCTTGTCGAGCTTGGGGCCTTCGCCAGGTTCTTATGGTGGGGTGTGCTCTCGGCGCTGGCCTATCACTCGGTCGCCGGTGTCAGGCATCTACTCCTCGATTTCGGTTTCGGCGAGTCGCGTGAAGGTGGCCCCCGTACCGCGACAATAACCATAGTGGTCAGTGTCGTGCTCATCGTACTGCTGGGGGTGTGGATATGGTAACGAGCGTTACAAGTTTTGGTCGCAGCGGCGTGCATGACTACGTCGTGCAGCGCATCACAGCCGTCGTGCTGCTGGCCTATGTCGTCTTCCTGGTCGGCTACATCATCGCCGCCGATGGCCTTACCTATCCGGAGTGGCGCGGCCTCTTCGCCCACACCTGGATGCGCGTCTTCAGCGTCGTTACCTTGCTGTCGCTCGCAGCGCATGCGTGGATCGGCATGTGGACCATCGGCACGGATTACCTGACGAAGACCGCTCTCGGCAACGCGGCAACCACCGTGCGCGTCCTGTACAACCTGTTTTGCCTGACCGTGCTGGTGATCTATTTCGCCTGGTGCGTTCAAATTCTCTGGAGTGCCTAAACTCGTGGCCAAGCTCAGAACGATTTCCTTCGATGCCGTGATTGTTGGCGGTGGTGGTTCGGGACTGCGTGCTTCCCTGCAGTTGTCGCAGTCGGGTTTCAAGACGGCCGTGATCTCGAAAGTGTTTCCAACCCGATCACACACCGTGTCCGCCCAGGGTGGCATCACCTGTGCGATCGCAAGCGCCGATCCCGATGACGACTGGCGCTGGCACATGTACGACACCGTCAAGGGCTCCGACTATATCGGCGACCAGGACGCAATCGAGTACATGTGCAGCGTCGGTCCGCAGGCCGTATTCGAGCTCGAGCACATGGGCATGCCATTCTCGCGCAACGAAGACGGGCGCATTTACCAGCGTCCTTTCGGCGGTCAGTCGCGCGATTACGGCAAGGGCGGACAGGCTGCGCGCACTTGCGCCGCCGCCGACCGCACCGGCCATGCCATGCTGCACACCCTGTTTCAGGCAAACCTGAAGAACAACACCGTGTTCTTCAATGAGTGGTATGCCACCGACATCGTCAAGAACCAGGACGGTGTCGTAGTAGGCGTTGTTGCGATCTGCATCGAGACTGGCGAAGTCGTATACGTCAGATCGAAAGCTACGGTCTTTGCTACGGGTGGCGCCGGTCGTATTTATGCGTCGACGACCAACGCCATGATCAACACCGGCGACGGCGTTGGCATGGCACTGCGCGCGGGCTTCCCGGTGCAGGACATGGAGATGTGGCAGTTCCATCCGACCGGCATCTACGGTGCAGGTACGCTGATCACCGAAGGCAGCCGCGGCGAAGGCGGTTACCTGCTCAACAAGAATGGCGAACGCTTCATGGAGCGCTATGCGCCGAATGCAAAAGACCTTGCCGGCCGTGATGTAGTCGCGCGCTCGATGATTCTCGAAATCATCGAGGGTCGCGGTTGCGGTCCCGAAGGCGACCATGTACTTCTCAAGCTCGACCATCTCGGCGCCGATGAACTGAACAAAAAGCTGCCGGGTATTCTCGAACTCGCGCGCACTTTTGCGCACGTCGATCCGGTCAAGGAACCGATTCCTGTCGTGCCGACCTGTCATTACATGATGGGCGGAATCCCGACGAACGTGAACGGCCAGGCCCTGACCGTCGGTGCAGACGGCAAGGACCGTATCATTGATGGTCTGTACGCGGTGGGCGAAGCAGCCTGTGTTTCTGTGCACGGCGCCAACCGTCTCGGTGGCAACTCGCTGATCGATCTCATCGTGTTCGGTCGCGCCGCGGGCCTGTACATCGAAACGGCACTGCGCCAGGGCATCGAACAGCGTGATGCATCGGAAGGAGACATTGACGCCGCCATGGGTCGCCTGCGTCGCCTCAACAATTCCACGGCCGGCGAAAAAGTACCGGTACTGCGCAAGGAGCTGCAGAACATCATGCAGAAGCACTTCGGCGTTTTCCGCAGCGGCGAGTACATGCGCGAAGGCATCGCCAAATTGAAAGTGCTGCGGGAACGAATTGCGAACGTGCAACTCGAAGACAAGAGCAACGCGTTCAACACGGCGCGGATCGAAGCGCTCGAGCTGGAGAACCTGCTCGAAGTTGCAGAAGCCACGGCGATGGCCGCAGAAGGCCGCACTGAAAGCCGCGGCGCGCACGCCCGCGAGGATTATCCGGAGCGCGACGATGCGAACTGGCTCTGCCATTCCATGTACTACCCTGGCAGCAAAACGCTGGGCAAGCGCGCAGTCAACTTCGCTCCAAAGACCGTGCCCGTATTCGAGCCCAAAATCAGAACCTATTGAACTCTTTATCGGCAATCGGACCAATCGTGGCAACTCCGCGAAGAAAAGGTAAACAGCCATGCTAGTTAGCATCTATCGATACAACCCGGAAACCGACAGCAAACCACGCATGCAGGACTACCAGGTCGAATTGCCGAAGGGCAAGGACATGATGGTCCTCGATGTTCTGCAGATGGTGAAAGACCGGGATGAAACCGTAACCTATCGCCGCTCGTGCCGTGAAGGAGTCTGCGGTTCGGATGGCGTCAACATGAACGGCAAGAACGGCCTCGCGTGCATCACCCCGGTGTCCAGCATCGTCAAGAATGACAAGATCGTCATCCGCCCCTTGCCTGGACTGCCCGTCATCCGCGACCTCGTCGTCGACATGACTGCCTTCTACAAGCAATACGAACGCATCAAGCCATACGTGCAGAATGATGAGCCGCCGCCTGCCATTGAGCGCCTGCAATCGCCTGAAGACCGCGCGAAGCTGGATGGCCTGTACGAATGCATCCTGTGCGCCTGTTGCTCCACGAGCTGCCCTTCGTTCTGGTGGAATCCCGACAAGTTCGTCGGTCCCGCCGGCTTGCTGCAGGCTTACCGTTTTCTGGCCGACAGCCGCGATACCCATACCGAGGAACGCCTCGCCGATCTGGAGGATCCGTTCAGCGTATTCCGTTGCCGCGGCATCATGAACTGCGTATCGGTGTGCCCAAAAGGCCTCAATCCGACACGCGCGATCGGACATATCCGCGACATGCTGCTGGAACGCAGCATCTGACCCCCATGCTTATTTCATCACGCCGCCTCTGAAGCGCGGCATCCACGGTGAACCCCATGAATCAACAGGTAAAGAAAGTGCAGGAAAACACTCAAGGCCTGAAGCAGTCCAGCCTGCTGTCGGGCGGCAACCTCGATTACGTCGAAGGGCTGTTCGAAGCCTGGATGGCGCATCCGTCGTCAATTCCCGACGAGTGGCAGCGTTACTTCAACAATCTGCCGGGCATCGATGGAAAGCAGAGCGGCGATGTGTCGCATGCGGCCATCATCAATGCCCTGCGTGGACATCCGAAACGCGGCGCGGGCTACAGTGCAGCCGTGGCCGATGGCAAGCCCGCGCCTGGTAGCCTCGAGCACGAAGCCAAGCAGGTCAGCGTAGTGCAGCTGATCAGTGCCTATCGCGTACGCGGTCACCAGCATGCGCAACTTGATCCGCTCGGCCTGATGCATCGCGATACCGTCGTCGACCTCACGCTCGAATTCCACAACCTGTCATCGGCCGACAACAACACCGTATTCAGCACGCAGCCACTTTATATATCGCAAAAGGCGACGCGGCTGAGCGACCTCGTGTCGATGCTCGATGACATTTACTGCAGTTCGATCGGCTATGAATACATGGCCATTACCAGCATCGAAGAAAAGCAGTGGATCCAGAAGCGCATCGAAAGCAGCGGCAGCCGTCCGAAATTCAGCAAGGAGGTGCGCTTGCACATCCTCGAGCGTCTGAGCGCGGCGGAGGGTCTCGAGAAGCACCTCGACTCGAAGTATCCCGGCACGAAGCGTTTCGGCCTCGAAGGTGGTGAGAGCCTGATTCATGCACTGGACGATATCATCCAGCGTGCCGGTGAAGCCGGTGCGAAGGAAATCGTCATCGGCATGGCGCACCGGGGCCGCCTTAACGTGCTCGTCAACACGCTCGGCAAGAATCCCTCGCAGCTGTTCGAAGAGTTCGAGGGTCGCGCGCGCTATAACAGTTCCGGCGACGTGAAATACCACCAGGGCTTCTCGTCGAACATCATGACGCCCGGCGGCGAAGTGCACTGCAGCATGGCATTCAACCCTTCGCACCTGGAGATCGTAAATCCGGTTGCCATCGGTTCGGTCAGGGCGCGCCAGGATCGCCGCAAGGATCTCGATGGGGCAAATGTGCTGCCGATCCTCATTCACGGCGATGCCGCGTTCGCAGGGCAGGGCGTCGTCATGGAAACCTTCCAGATGTCGCAGACCCGTGCCTACAAGACCGGCGGCACGATCCACATCGTCATCAACAACCAGGTCGGCTTCACGACAAGCCGCCAGGATGATGCGCGTTCCACCGAGTACTGCACCGACATCGCCAAGATGGTGCAGGCGCCGATCTTCCACGTGAACGGCGATGACCCCGAAGCGGTGTTGTTCGTCACGCAGCTCGCGCTCGACTATCGCAACCATTTCCACAAGGACGTCGTCGTCGACATCATCTGCTATCGCCGTCGTGGCCATAATGAAACCGACGAGCCGGCATCCACGCAGCCTGTGATGTACAAGATCGTGCGCAACCTGCCAAGCACGCGTACGCTGTATGCGCAGCGCCTGATTACCGAAGGCCTGCTGAACCAGGCCGAAGCCGATGAGCTGAACAGCAGCTACCGCAAGGCGCTCGACGAAGGCACGCATGTGCAGAAGAGTCTCGTTACCGCGCCGAATACTGCGCTGTATGTCGACTGGCGTCCGTATCTCGGCCATGACATGAGCATGCCCTGCGATACGACGATTCACATTGAACGGCTGAAACAACTGGCCGCTCAGCTCGTCAGGCTGCCCGAAGGTTTCGCGGTCAATCGCCAGGTGGCGAAAGTACTCGAAGACCGCACGAAGATGGGCAAGGGTGAACAGGCGCTGGACTGGGGTTGCGCTGAACTGCTCGCGTACGCCAGCCTTGTCGACGACAACTACAAGGTGCGCCTGACCGGCCAGGACGTCGGCCGCGGCACATTCTCGCATCGTCATGCCGTGCTGCATGATCAGAACACCGGCGACACTCACATCGCACTGCAGCGCATCAGCGAATCGCAGCGCAAGTTCGTCATCTTCGATTCCATCCTGTCGGAAGAAGCGGTGCTCGCGTTCGAGTACGGCTATGCCACGACGCGGCCCGATGCGCTCGTCATCTGGGAAGCGCAGTTCGGCGACTTCGCCAATGGCGCGCAGGTCGTCATTGACCAGTTCATCGCGAGCGGTGAATACAAATGGGAGCGTCTCTGCGGTCTCACGCTGTTCCTGCCGCACGGCTATGAAGGCCAGGGCCCCGAGCACTCGTCGGCACGCCTCGAACGCTTCCTGCAGCTGTGCGCGCAGAAGAACATCCAGGTGTGCGTGCCGACTACACCGGCACAGATCTTCCACATGCTGCGCCGCCAGGTGATCCGTCCTCTGCGCAAGCCCCTGGTTGTCATGACGCCGAAAAGCCTGCTGCGTCACAAGGAAGCGGTGTCCACGCTGGAAGACCTGGCGAACGGCCACTTCCAGACGGTCATTCCGGACACCGATGCGCTCGACGCGAAACAGGTCAGGCGTGTCATCCTGTGCAGCGGCAAGGTGTACTACGAACTGCGCTCCAAGCGTCGCGAAAAGAAGCTGGACGACACGGCCGTCATCCGCCTGGAACAGCTGTATCCCTTCCCGGAAGAGCTGCTGCAGGAAGTCATCGCGCCCTACGTCAACCTCGAGGAAGTCGTGTGGTGCCAGGAAGAGCCGCAGAATATGGGCGCGTGGTACTCCAGCCAGCATCATATGAAGAACGTCATCAACCGTCACAATTCGAAACTCGGGTTGGAGTACGCGGGTCGCGAAGCATCGGCATCGCCGGCGGCGGGTTACACAGCGCTGCACAACCGCGAGCAGGAACAGTTGTTGAAAGACGCGCTGAAACTGAACTGACGCAAGCACCCACCGACAATAGACAGCAAATAAACCTATAACGAACAAGGACAAGAGGTCAGACATGGCAATCGAGATCAAAGCTCCCTCACTGCCCGAATCGGTGCCGGACGGCACCATCGCCACCTGGTACAAGAAAGTGGGCCAGCAGGTCTCGCGCGACGAATTGATCGTCGATATCGAGACCGACAAGGTCCTGCTGGAAGTCGTGGCACCCGCCGACGGTGTATTGAAAAGCATCAGCAAGGCCGAAGGCGCCAAGATCGTCAGCAATGAACTGCTGGCCGTGATTGAAGAAGGCGCCACCGCGGCTGCGGTTCCGGCCGCGCCAGCGAAGGCTCCTGCGGCAGCCGCTGCGCCCGAGGACGACTACAGCAAGCTCGAGGTTCTGATGAGCCCCGCGGCGCGCAAACTGATCGAGGAAAACCGTCTGGATCCCAACACCGTGCCAAGTACCGGCAAGGATGGCAGGATCACGAAGGAAGACGTCGTCAACTTCATTGGCTCGGGCAAACCTCCAGCGAAAGCTGAAACCACGAGTCCCGCTGCGGCGCCGTCGGTGCAGCTGTCGGGCAATCGTCCCGAGCAGCGCGTGCCAATGACACGCCTGCGCGCGCGCGTCGCCGAACGTCTGCTGCATGCAACGCAGTCCACAGCGATGCTGACCACGTTCAACGAAGTCAACATGCAGGAAGTCATGAACCTGCGTAACAGGTACAAGGACCTGTTCGAGAAGAAGCACAACGGCGTACGCCTCGGCTTCATGTCCTTCTTCGTACGCGCCGCGGTCGAAGCGCTGAAGCGCTTCCCCGCAGTCAACGCGTCGATCGACGGCGATGACATCATTTATCACGGCTATCAGGACATCGGCGTTGCCGTGTCTTCTCCGCGCGGCCTCGTCGTGCCCGTGTTGCGTGACGCCGACTCGCTGAGCTTCGCGGGAATCGAGAAGTCGATCAGCGATTACGGCGCCAAGGCGAAGGACGGCAAGCTCAGCATCGAAGAGATGACCGGCGGCACCTTCACGATTTCCAACGGCGGTGTGTTCGGTTCGCTGCTGTCGACTCCAATTCTGAATCCGCCGCAAACGGCGATCCTCGGCATGCACAAGATCCAGGAGCGGCCGATGGCCGTGAATGGCGAAGTCAAAATCCTGCCGATGATGTATCTCGCGCTGTCGTACGACCATCGCATGATCGATGGCAAGGAGGCCGTGCAGTTCCTCGTCGTCATCAAGGATTTGCTCGAAGACCCCGCCCGCATCTTCCTCGAAGTTTAAGGCCCCATTAATAGAAGGAAATTTATATGGCTGATTACGACGTCATTGTCATCGGTGCCGGTCCCGGCGGTTATGTCGCCGCCATCAAGGCTGCGCAGCTAGGCCTCAAGACCGCCTGCGTCGAGAAATGGATCGACCCGGAAGGCAAGGTGGTCCTCGGTGGCACCTGTCTCAACACGGGCTGCATACCGTCAAAGGCCCTGCTGGATTCCTCGCACAAGTTTGCCGAAGCGAGCCACCATTTCGACGTGCACGGCATCAGCGTCGGCAAGGTATCGATCGACGTGCCCGCGATGATTGCGCGCAAGGCCAAGGTCGTGAAACAGCTTACCGGCGGCATCGCCGGACTGTTCAAGGCCAACGGCGTGACGAGCATCGTCGGCAAGGGCAAGTTGCTCAAAGACCGCAAGGTCGAAGTTACCGCCGCCGATGGTACGAAGCAGGTGCTGACGGCGAACAACATCATTCTCGCCGCTGGCTCGGTGCCGATCGAAATTCCGCCGACACCGCTCGTCGATGACATCGTAGTCGATTCCACCGGCGCACTCGAATTCCAGGAAGTGCCAAAGCGCCTCGGCGTTATCGGTGCAGGCGTCATCGGTCTCGAACTCGGTTCGGTCTGGGCGCGTCTCGGCTCCGAAGTCGTCGTGCTGGAAGCATCGGAACACTTCTTGCCCGCCATCGATCAGCAGATCGCGAAGGAAGCGCTGAAGATCCTGACGAAGCAGGGCCTCAACATCAGGCTCGGCGCGAAAGTCACGGGTAGCTCGGTCAAGAAAGGGAAGGGCGCAAAAGTCAGCGTCCAGTACGTCGACAAGGAAGGCAACAAGGAAGAGATCTTTGACCGACTGATCGTGTGCGTCGGCCGCAAACCCTATACCGTCGAACTGCTGTCCGATGATTGCGGCGTACAGAAAGACGAGCGTGGCTTCATCAAGGTCGACGGTAACTGCGCCACCGCCGTGCAGGGCGTCTATGCCATCGGCGACCTCGTGCGCGGCCCGATGCTGGCCCACAAGGCGTCGGAAGAGGGCATCGTCGTCGTCGAGATCATTGCTGGCCACAAGGCCGCGCTGAATTACGAGACGATTCCCGGGGTCATCTACACGCATCCGGAAATCGCCACGGTCGGTAAAACCGAAGAGCAGCTGAAAGCCGCCGGTATCGAATACAAGACCGGTGTGTTTCCCTTCGCCGCCAGTGGCCGTGCGCTTGCCGCGAACGACTCCGACGGCATGGTAAAAATGCTCGCTGATGCGCGCACCGATCGCCTGCTGGGCTGCCACATCATTGGACCCTCGGCCGCGGACCTCGCGCAGATCATCGTCGTTGCGATGGAATTCAGCGCGAGCGCCGAAGACATCGCCATGACCGTGTTCTCGCACCCCGCCCTGTCTGAAGCCGTGCACGAAGCGGCGCTGGCAGTGAATGGCCACGCAATCCATATCGCCAATCGCAAGAAACGCTAGGGAACACCGACACTGGGTCCTGTGCGGGACGACGAGTTGCTTCATCGCCATTCCCGCGCAGGCGGGAATCCAGAGTCTCCGGAATCAAACAAATGGAGAACACATGAATCTACACGAGTATCAAGGCAAGCAACTGTTTGCCGAATACGGATTGCCAGTGTCGAAGGGCTACGCCTGTTCCACGCCGGAGGAAGCCGCGGCGGCTGCCGACAAAATCGGTGGCAGCGAATGGGTCGTCAAGGCGCAGGTGCATGCCGGTGGACGCGGCAAGGCGGGCGGCGTCAAGTTGCTGAAGAGCAAGGACGACATTCGCGCGTTCGCTGAAAAATGGCTTGGCAAGAACCTTGTCACGTATCAGACCGACAAGAACGGGCAGCCGGTGACGAAGATCCTCGTAGAAGCCTGCACGGACATCGAGCAGGAACTCTACCTCGGCGCCGTCGTCGATCGAAGCTCGCGTCGCGTCGTGTTCATGGCGTCGACCGAAGGTGGCGTCGAGATCGAGAAGGTCGCGCACGACACGCCGGAAAAAATCCTCAAGGCCACGATCGATCCGCTCGCCGGCGCGCAGCCTTACCAGGCGCGCGAACTGGCTTTCAAACTCGGCCTCAATGCCGAGCAGGTCAAGCAGTTCACGACGATCTTCCTTGGCCTGTCGAAACTGTTTGTCGACCTCGACCTGTCCTTGCTCGAAGTAAATCCGCTCGTCATCACGAAAGCTGGCAACCTGCATTGCCTCGACGCGAAGATCAACATCGACGGCAACGCGCTGTATCGCCATCCGAAGCTGCGTGCGATGCACGATCCCTCGCAGGACGATGCACGCGAAGCGCTTGCGGCGAAACATGAACTGAACTACGTCGCGCTCGAGGGCAACATCGGTTGCATGGTAAACGGCGCAGGCCTCGCGATGGGCACGATGGACATCGTCAAGCTGCATGGCGGCCAGCCGGCCAACTTCCTCGATGTCGGCGGCGGCGCAACGAAAGAGCGCGTCACGGAAGCGTTCAAGATCATCCTGTCGGATGCGGCCGTCAAAGCCGTGCTCGTCAACATCTTCGGCGGCATCGTGCGCTGCGACTTGATTGCGGAGGGCATCATCGGCGCCGTCGAACAGGTGGGCGTCAAAGTCCCGGTAGTCGTGCGTCTTGAAGGCAACAATGCGGAGCTTGGCGCGAAAGTGCTGGCTGACAGCGGTCTCAACATCATCGCGGCGAAGAGCCTCACCGATGCAGCTGAGCAGGTAGTGAAAGCCGCCAAAACCGCCGGCGGCAACGTAGGAGTCAACGCACCATGAGCATTCTGCTGAACAAGAACACACGCGTCATCTGCCAGGGCTTCACCGGCTCGCAAGGCACTTTCCATTCCGAACAGGCGATCGCCTATGGCACGAAGATGGTCGGCGGTGTCACGCCGGGCAAGGGTGGCCAGAAGCATCTCGGGCTGCCGGTCTTCAATACCGTTGCCGAAGCTGTCGCCGATACCGGCGCTGAAGCCTCGGTAATCTACGTGCCGGCCCCATTCTGCAAGGACTCGATCCTTGAAGCCGCAAACTCCGGCATCAAGCTGATCGTCTGCATCACCGAGGGCATTCCGACGCTCGACATGATGATCGTCAAGATCAAGTGCGACGAACTCGGCGTGCGCCTCATCGGCCCGAACTGCCCCGGCGTCATCACGCCCGGCGAGTCGAAGATCGGCATCATGCCCGGCCATATCCACAAGCCCGGCAAGGTCGGCATCGTGTCGCGCTCCGGCACGCTGACCTATGAAGCCGTGAAGCAAACCACCGACTGCGGCTTCGGCCAGTCGACCTGCGTCGGTATCGGCGGCGACCCGATCCCGGGTTCCAACTTCATCGACATCCTGAAGCTGCTGCAGGACGACGCACAGACCGAGGCTATTGTCATGATCGGCGAAATCGGCGGCAGCGCCGAGGAAGAAGCAGCCGCCTTCATCAAGGCGAACGTCACTAAACCCGTCGTCTCCTACATCGCCGGCGTCACCGCGCCTCCCGGCAAACGCATGGGCCATGCCGGCGCGATCATCGCCGGTGGCAAAGGCACCGCGGCTGAGAAGTTCGCGGCGCTGGAAGACGCAGGCATTACCACCGTGAAATCGCTGGCTGATATCGGCACCGGCCTGAAGAAAGCGACCGGTTGGAAGTAAAGCCGCCTGCTGCACGCCAAAAGGCCTGCCTCGCGCAGGCCTTTTCATTTTCCGGGCCGGAAAAACTGCCGCTGCGAGCAGCCGAGCCGCAACCCTGCAATCGCACCATGGAAAACTCGCAAGCCCTCGCCAAGCACGGCAAACCTCTGAGTTTTTTCCCCAGGTTTCATCGGTATAACGGCGCGATGGAAGCCTCTCTGGCGCGCAGGCCTCTGTGTCCGTCATCATGGCGGTGGTCGCCATAACCAGCTGGTGCCAGGCCGACGACAAGCGCCAGACCCACGCTGCCGGCGACGACCACCACCTGGTCAAGCCCGTCAGTGCCGCGGATATCGAATGCCTGCTGAGCCCCCGGGAAAAGCCCGCGCTGTCCTGATGGGCGTCCGGCCGGACCGCCCGGCTTGAAATGGGCCGGCTTGCCCATATCTTTGCCGGGTCGATTCATAAGCCATCGAGGACTTCCGACCCATGTCTGCTGCCGAATTACATCCAGAAAAACAAACCCTGGGCTTTCAGACTGAAGCCAAACAGCTGCTTCACCTGATGATCCATTCGCTGTACAGCAACAAGGAGATTTTTCTCCGCGAGCTGATTTCCAACGCCTCCGACGCCGCTGACAAGCTGCGCTTCCTCGCCCTGTCCAACGGCGCGCTGTACGAAGATGACCCCGATCTCAAAATCACGATCGACGTCGACGGCAAGAACAAGACCATCACGATTACCGACAACGGGATCGGCATGACGCGCGACGAAGTCATCGACCACCTTGGCACTATCGCCAAGTCCGGCACCGCGCAGTTCCTGAAAAATCTCACCGGCGACCAGAAGAAGGATTCGCAGCTGATCGGCCAGTTCGGCGTTGGCTTCTACTCGGCCTTCATCGTTGCCGACCGGGTCGAAGTGCTGACGCGCAAGGCCGGTGAACCCGCCGCCAACGGCGTGCGCTGGGAGTCCAGTGGCGAAGCCGAGTTCAGCGTCGAAGCACTCGACAAACCCGCGCGTGGTACCAGCGTCATCCTGCACCTGAAGACCGATGAGAAAGATTTCGCCGATCTCTGGCGCCTGCGCGGTATCGTCAAGAAATACGCCGACCACATCTCCTTGCCGGTCATGATGGAGAAACAGGATTTCGCCGGTGACGACGCGAAGGACGAGAACAAAGACAAAGCAAAAGAATATGAAACGGTAAACGCCGCCAAAGCATTGTGGACGCGCCCGCGCACCGACGTTAGCGACGATGAATACAAGGAGTTCTACAAGCACGTCACGCACGATTTCTCCGACCCGCTGGACTGGAGCCACAACAAGGTCGAAGGCAAGCTCGAATACACCAGCCTGCTGTACGTGCCGAAACGCGCGCCGATGGATCTGTGGCATCGCGATGGCGCACGCGGACTCAAGCTGTACGTGCAGCGCATCTTCATCATGGACGACGCCGAGCAGTTCCTGCCGCTGTATTTGCGCTTCATCAAGGGCGTGGTCGACTCCAACGACATTTCCCTGAACGTCAGCCGCGAAATCCTGCAGCAGGACCCTACCGTCGACTCGATGAAAACCGCGCTGACGAAGCGCGCGCTCGACATGCTCGAGAAACTGAAGAAGAAGGATCCCGAGAAGTACCAGGAATTCTGGACGCAGTTCGGCACAGTACTGAAGGAAGGTCCTTCGGAAGACAGCGTCAACCGCGAGAAGATCGCGAAGCTGCTGCTGTTCTCGACGACGCATACCGGCGATGCAAAGCAGGATCAGTCGCTGGAAGACTACGTCGGCCGCATGAAGCCCGAGCAGAACAGGATTTACTACATCACGAGCGAAAACCACAATACCGCAAAGAACAGTCCGCATCTCGAGGTGTTCCGCAAGAAGGACATCGAAGTGCTGCTGCTGTCCGACCGCGTCGACGAGTGGCTGATGAGCCACCTGCACGAGTTCGACGGCAAGTCCTTCCAGGATGTAACGAAAGGCGAACTCGATCTCGGCGCGCTCGACACGCCGGAAGAGAAGGAGCAGCAGAAAGCCGAAGACGAAAAGGCGAAGCCTTTCCTTGAACGCGTGAAGGGTGCGCTTGCCGAGCGGGTGTCCGAAGTGCGCGTCACGCATCGCCTGACGGATTCGCCAGCCTGCCTTGCCAGCGGCGAATACGACATGGGCCTGCAGATGCGCAAGATCATGGAAGCGGCGGGGCAGAAGGTGCCTGACAGCAAGCCGATCTTCGAGATCAACACGGGACACCCACTGGTACAGAAACTCGACCGTGAGGCGGACGAAGAGCGCTTCGGCGAATTGTCGAGCATTCTGTTTGATCAGGCTTGCCTGGCGGAAGGACGACAGCTCGATGATCCGGCGGCTTACATCGGGCGCTTGAACAAGTTGTTGCTGGATTTGAGCAAGTAAACTGTTTGGTTTGAGGTGGTCACGTTTCGTGGCCACCGGTTCCGCGCACCCACCTTTGGCTTCAGTGTCAGGGCCGGGACAGGTGATGCTTTGCCGGGGACGTAGACGGCCATCCCTGGCGCACTTCGCCTCGGGCCATCCATGGCCCTCACACGCCCCGTCAAAGCACCACCTGTCCCGTCCTCGACAGGCATCTGCGCACGTGGGTGCGGCTGCCGCTTTGAGTCTGTCGCCTACTGTTGTTCTTCGTCTAGAATGCCAGCACCTCTATTCATTCCACGCGGAGCATAACAATGAAAAAACTGCTTTCCCTGCTGGCCTTGTCAGCAAGCATCACACTCAGCGCGCCTTTGTTCAGCGCAGAGGCTTATACGATTCCCGAAGCTACGCCGGCGCATATCGTGCGTGGTGTGCAGGCGGCCGATCGTCCTGAAGCCGATGTCGCGCGCGACAACTCGCGCCTGCCGGCCGAAGTGCTGACGCTGGCTGGTCTCGAAGAGGGCGACACGATCGCCGAGATTTCTTCGTTCGGCCAGTACTACACGCGCATCCTCGCGGCGGCGGTTGGTCCGAATGGCCGCGTCGACCAGTACGACATGCCTTACATGGAAGGCATCGCGAATGGCTCGAGAACGGCGCAGGGCCGCGACCTGCCGAAGACGCATCCGAATACGACCTACGCGCTCGTGCACTACAACGACATCGAATTGGCCACCGACCTCGATGCCGTCTACAACATGCTGTACTACCACGACCTGCAGCCGCAGATGGTCGATACCGCTGCAATGAATGCGAAGATCTTCGCCGCGCTGAAGCCGGGCGGCGTCTACGTGATCGAAGATCATAAAGCGGAAGACGGTTCGGGCTGGCGCGATGCCGGCACGATCCATCGCATGGGAAAGCAGACGATCATCGACGAAGTCACCGCCGCCGGTTTCGTGCTCGAGACTGATAGCAACATTCTCGAAAATCCGGAAGATCCGCGTACGGCGATGGTGTTCGAGCAGGGCACGCGTGGCGCGACTGATCGCGCCTTGCTCATTTTCAGAAAGCCGCAGTAACTCCCTTCCCGATGCCCAAGGTCCCTACGTCGACGTAAGGACCTTGCACTTGCCCCATCCGCTTCGTGGTAGTGCCTGGTCGCGCGCTTAGATCAGGTATTTCACGAGCTTTCTGTAGCGATCTCTCGCCACCGCGTGGACGCAGCCTGGGCGTTATGCGCGGCAGCCACGATCGCAGGAGCCCTTCAGCCTCGAGCCATGCGCGCTTTGTATGGGTGTTGTATTTGCGTAAGTCTTTGAATTTGCTAGCTTAAATAAAGGTAGTCGGCTGCCGTTTGTTCCGTTTATTCTTCGGCCCACACCAACAACAGGTTGCAGGGGAAAACCGATGAACAAAAACCCGTTTCCAAAGCCAACGTCGATCGGTGCCGTACCGGGCGCCGAAAACTGGCAGAGCATGTACTCCTACTTCACGCGGGTGCAGCCCGAAGACGACGGGCGCTTCTGGTTCTATAACTCGATGCATTTTTCCGAGCCGATGTCGGCCTTCGACATGATCACGGCGGAGGCGGCGTACCATGCGATGGGCGCGTACGTGACACGCGTGTTTGCCTTCCCGACTGCGATGGGCATCGACTACCGCGTCATCAACGGGCGCGTGTACATCACCGCGAACACCGTCACCGATCCCGACAAGATCCAGGAACGCCTTGCACTGTTCCAGCAGCGCGCCGGCCACTACTACGAAAACTGGAACCAGTTCTTCGGCGAGTGGGAACAGCGCATGGGCAAGCTGATCCGCGACATGAACGGCATCAGGATTCCGAAGCTGCCCGAGTACGAAGACGCCAGCGCAGTGTTCAAGAAGCGCGGCATCGCGCAGAACCACCACGTGCGCACGGCGTATCACCGCACCATCGAGCTCTACGGCCAGATGTGGCATCACCATTTTGAAATGCTGATGCTCGGCTACGGCGCGTATGTCGTGTTCTTCCAGTTCTGCAAGCAGGCCTTCCCCGAGATCACCGACCAGAACGTCGCGCGCATGGTTGCCGGCATCGACGTACTGATGTTCCGGCCCGACGATGAATTGAAGAAGCTGGCGAAACTCGCTGTTGAACTCAATGTGTCCGACCTCTTCACCGCCAACATGGATGTGAAACAGGTCCTGCGCGCCATGAAGAAGCGTGGCGACGCCGGCGCGACCTGGCTCAAGGCCCTCAAAGCCGCGCGCGATCCCTGGTTCAACATCTCGATCGGCGATGGCTTCTACCATTATGAACGCAGCTGGAACGACGACCTGTCGGTGCCGCTGTCAGCCCTGCCGCACTACATCGAACTCGTCAAACAGGGCGAGTCGCTGGATCGGCCCACCGAACGCCTGCGCGAGGAACGCACACGTATCGTCGGCGAATACCGCAGCCTGCTCGGCAGCGACGATGAAAAAGCCGCCTTCGACCAGATGCTCGGCGTATGCCACCTCGTATTCCCCTACGTCGAGGATCACAAGTTCTACTGCGAACACTGGCTGACGACGTCCTTCTTCAACAAGGTACGCGAGTTCGGCGGACTGCTGAAGCGCTACGATGTTGTCGACGACGCCGAAGACATCTTCCATCTCAAATACACCGAGGTCGAAGAAGTACTCGCGAATGTCATGAACGCCTGGGCTGCCGGTTCGGCGCCGAGCCAGAAGGATTTCTGGAAGCCGATCGTCAAGGAGCGGCGCGCGATGCTGAAGGTGCTCGGCGAATGGCAGGCGCCGCCGGCGAGCGGGCCAATGCCGGACAACATCGAGGATCCCGCGCTGCAGATGCTGTGGGGCATCACGACCGAAACGCTGCA
Organism: Pseudomonadota bacterium; assembly: GCA_041178065.1. Taxonomy (GTDB): domain Bacteria; phylum Pseudomonadota; class Gammaproteobacteria; order Pseudomonadales; family Pseudohongiellaceae; genus CAILUG01. Next base: position 21,430 of record JBEGWB010000106.1, read on the forward strand.
CAGCTGGGCCGCGCCCGACAGTGGTCATGGCAACGAACTCAAGGGTTATGCCGCGTCCGCCGGCCTCGTCGAAGGCACCGCGCGCGTGCTGCGCAGCATCAACGACTTCGCCGAAGTGCAGGAGGGCGACATCCTCGTGTGTCCGGTTACGCATCCGAGCTGGAGTCCGCTGTTCAGCAAGCTGAAGGCCGCCGTCTCGGATATTGGCGGGACGATGTCGCACATGGCGATCGTCGCGCGCGAATATGGCATGCCGGCAGTCGTCGGTACCGGCCAGGCGACGAAGCGCATCAAGAGCGGGCAGCGCATTCGGGTCGACGGCACGCTCGGCATTGTCACGATCCTCGACGAAGCGCCCGCTGAAATGCCTGCGCTCGACGCCGTGCCGTCCTGAGGTAGCCATGTCCCCATCCACAGACAGCATCGCGTGGTTTGCCGACATCGACCTGAAGGCCGTGCCGCGCGTCGGCGGCAAGGGCGCCAGTCTCGGCGAGCTGCGGCGTGCCGGCATCGCCATTCCCGATGGCTTCGTGCTGACGGTCGACGCCTTCCGCAGTTTTGTCGCGCCGCTGCGGCAGCAGCTGGCGCTCGAAGAGCGCATCGCCGCGCTGAAAGGTGCCGACAACAGCACGCTGAATGCAGCCTGCGCGCAAATTCGCGAAGCGCTGATCAGGCAGGCCTGTCCGGCCGACTTGCAGGTAGCGATCGGCGCTGCATACCGTGAGCTCAGCGGACACGGCAAGCATGCCGTCGCGGTGCGGTCGAGCGCCACCAGCGAAGACAGCGAAGACGCCAGCTTCGCCGGCCTGCAGGATACCTACCTGTGGGTGCGCAACGAACAGGCGATGCTCGAAGCGGTGAAACTGTGCTGGGCGAGCCTCTACAACGCCGAATCTGTCAGCTATCGGCTGCGGCTCGGCGTGCCCGAAGCCCAGCTCGCGATGGCGGTAGTCATCCAGCGCATGGTGAATTCGCATTGCTCGGGCGTGATGTTCACGCGCAGCCCACTGACGGGCGATCGTTCCGTCATTACGCTCGAAGGCAGCTGGGGACTTGGTTCCAGCATCGTCAGCGGCGAAGTGACGCCGGACAAGTTCGTCGTCAACAAGATCACGCGCGAGATCTGCCGGCGCGACATTGGCGCGAAGGAACATGCGCACGTGCCCGCGCCGGAAGGCGGCATCCTCGTACAGGACGTCGCACCCGAGTTGCAGCGTGAACCCTGCCTGCGCGACGAGCAGATTCTTGCGCTCGCCGACGTCGCGCGCAGAGTCGAACAGCACTACGGCAAACCGCAGGACATCGAATGGGCGCTCGACCAGGACGGCAAGATCCTGCTGCTGCAAAGTCGTCCGGAAACCGTATGGGCGACGAAGGACAAGACGCCGGTCGCCAGTCCCGCCGCGAAGCCCTTCGATCACATCTTCAAACTGATGGGCGGAGCCGCGCGCAAGCCATGAAGCGAGCACTATGAATCTCTCACACCACGACATCCAGGCGATCCTGCGCATCATCGACGATTCACCCTATGACGAACTGAGGCTCGACAATGCCGAGTTCAGCCTGTACCTGAAGCGCACTGCCGAGGGCTGGACGCAGGAGCAGCGCACCCTGAAGGCGCCCGCGCCGCTTTCTGGTGGCGGCGCCGCATCCGGCCACACGCCGGAGCTGGTGGCAGCGCTTGCTACGGCTGAACCGGCGGCAACTGAACCAGGCCTGGTCGACGTCCGTGCACCGATCGTTGGTACCTTCTACCGTTCACCCCAGCCTGGCGCCGCGCCCTTTATCGCTATCGGTTCCGAGGTACAGCCCGATACCGTCATCGCGATCATCGAGGTGATGAAGCTGATGAGCTCGATCCCGGCGATGACGCGCGGCACGGTGCGCGAGATTCTCGTCACCGATTCGCAGTTCGTCGAAAAGGGCCAGTTGCTGATGCGCGTTAAGCCGCAAGCCTGAGCAGCTGTCCATGATCGTTTCTCCCTCCGCGCCAGCGCGGGAATCCACAGGAAAGGCCGCGTGACCATCGAACGACTCTTCATCGCCAATCGCGGCGAGATCGCACTCCGCGTCATGCGCAGCTGCAAGCGGCTCGGCATCGAGACCGTGCTGGGGGTGTCGACTGCGGATGTCGACTCCGTGCCCGCGCGCGTCGCGGACCACATTGTCTTGCTCGGGCCGGCGCCAGCGGCGGAGAGTTACCTCGATGTCGCGCGCGTGGTTGCCGCGGCCAAAAGCGCTGGCGCCGATGCGCTGCATCCGGGCTATGGATTCCTGTCGGAAAACATCTTGCTCGCGACTGCCTGCGCGGAGCAGGGCATCGTGTTCGTCGGGCCAACGCCGCAGCAACTGCTTGCCGTCGGCGACAAGCTGCGCGCGCGCGACGAAGCGCGCCAGGCTGGACTTCCGCTCGTGCCCGGGGGGGCGATCACGACGCCTGACGAGGCACGCAAGCTCGCCGCGGAACTTGGGTTGCCCGTGCTGTTGAAAGCGGTCAGTGGCGGCGGCGGGCGCGGCATGAAAGTGGTCCGCAAAGCGGAGGAAATCGCCAGCCAGTTCATCCTCGCCAGCAGCGAGGCCAGGGCCGCGTTCGGTGATGCGCGCCTGTACATGGAGCGCTACGTCGAGCGCGGCCGTCACATCGAAGTGCAGGTACTGGGCGACGGCGAGCACATGCTCCACATCGGCACGCGCGACTGCTCGGTGCAGCGCCGCTACCAGAAGATCGTCGAAGAAGCGCCAGCGCCAGACTTGCCGGATGCCACGCGCGCCGCGCTCGAGAATGCGGCTGTCATGTTCGGCCGTCATCTGCGTTACCGCGGCCTTGGTACGGTCGAGTGTCTCTACGATGTCGAGCGCGACGACTTTTACTTCCTCGAAATGAATGCGCGTATCCAGGTGGAGCATCCGGTGACGGAAGCGATCACCGGTCTCGATCTCGTCGCCGAACAGATCCGGGTCGCTGAAGGCCGACCGCTGGGCCTGCGCCAGCAGGATCTGCGCTTCAGCGGCCACAGTATTGAATGCCGCCTGAATGCCGAAGATCCGGCGCAGGATTTCCGGCCGAGCCCCGGGCGCATCACGCGACTGCAGTTTCCGGCCGGCGCGGCGGTGCGTGTCGACAGTCACCTCGAAAGCGGCGCTATCGTCCCGCCTTATTATGATTCGCTGATGGGCAAGCTGATCGTGCATGGCGCCGACCGCCCCGCCGCGGTGGCGGAAATGCAGAAGGCGCTCGCGTTATGCGAGGTCGAGGGTATCGGCACCAATCTGGGTTTGCTGCGGCAGATTCTTGCGCACGAGCATTTCACGCGCGGTGGAGTAACCACCGCGTTCCTGCCGGCACTACTCGCTGGAGCTGCGCCATGAAGCCAATCAAGCTCGTCGACGTCAGCGTCCGCGACGGCAACCAGAGCCTGTGGAGCATGACAGGACTCGATTCAGCGCAGATGCTCGCTGCCGCGCCGCTGATGGAACGCGCCGGTTTCCATGCGATCGACTTCACGTCGAGCACGCACATGGCCGTTGGCGTGCGCTACCACCGCGACGATCCCTGGGACCGCATCCGGCGCATGCGCCGCGCCTTGCCGACGATCCCGCTGCAGTTCATCTCTACCGGTTTCCGTTTCATCTCGTGGGAAACCGCCGACCACGATTTCATGCGGCTGGCCTACCGCAAGCTGCAGGAAGCCGGCATCGGTCGCTTCGCGCTGCTCGATCCCATGCACGACATGGATGCGATCATCGAGGTGGCGCGCATCGTCAAGGAGGAGGGCGCGGCGCAGAACATGCTGGCGCTGACCTACACGCTCAGCGAGGTGCATACCGACGCCTTCTACGCTACGTGCGCGCGCAAGGCGATCGCCTCGGGCTACTTCGACCTCGTCTATATCAAGGATCCCTCGGGCCTGCTGACGCCGGAGCGCGCGCGTAGCCTGATCCCCGCGGTCAGGGCCGTCATTGGCAAGCTGCCGCTCGAGTTGCATTCGCATTGCACGATCGGGCTGTCGCAATTCAACTACATGGTTGCCGCCGAGCTCGGCATCGATGCGCTGCACACGGCGATCGGGCCGCTGGCGCACGGTTCATCGCTGCCCTGTGCAAGCCAGACGATCGCGAACCTGCGCACGCATGGCTTCGACGTCGACATCAACGAACGTGCAATCCGCAAGCTCGAGGAATATTTCTTCACGCATGCGAGAGCCGAAGGTCTGCCGATTGGCCAGCCGCAGGCTTACGACGCCGCCTTCCTGCGGCACCAGATCGCCGGCGGCGTGCTGACGACGACGCGCCGACAACTCGCCGAGCTGAAGCTCGAGCACAAGTTCGATGCGGTAATGGCTGAAGCCGAACGCGTGCGCTATGAACTTGGTTCGCCGATCATGGTGACGCCATTCCCGCAGATCGTCGCGACGCAGGCACTGTTCAACGTCACCGGCGAGCGCTACGGCAACATTCCCGACCAGGTGATCCGCTACGTGCTTGGCCGCTTCGGCCGGCCGACGGCGCCGGTGGACCAGAACGTGCTCGACCGCATCATGTCGCTGCCGCGCACGCGCGAAATCGAAGGCGAGCCGGCGACGATGACGCTGCGGGACAAGCGCAAGCAATTCTCTGCGTCGATGTCGGATGAGGAGTTCCTGCTGCGCGCGGTGATGCCAGCGGACCAGATCGACGCAATGCAGCGCAACTCCTTGCCTGGAGCGCGCGGCAACTATTACAACCCGGCGATACAGCCGGTGCTAAAACTACTGGAAGAGCTGAGGTCGCGGCCGAAGGTCACGCAGGTACAGATTCGGAAGGAAGGATTCACGCTGAGTCTTGGCAGTAGTAGTGAAGGTAAAGAGGTCAAGCCATGAGCAAGGGCAGAACGCTGGCTATCGGCGACATCCACGGCGGTTTGCGCGCGCTGAAGCAGGTGCTCGAACGCGCCGAGGTCGCGCCAGACGACTTACTCGTGTTCCTCGGTGATTATGTCGATGGCTGGAGCGAGTCGCCGCAGGTGCTCGAGTTCCTCATGGAGCTGCGCAACACGCAGCGCTGCATCTTGTTGCGCGGCAACCATGACATGATGCTGTACGACTGGCTCAGGAATGGCACCGAACATCCACAGTGGTTGCGGCACGGTGGCGTCAGCACGCTGGACGCCTATAAGGCCGTGTCAGCGGCTGGCAGGGCGCGCCACGCGGCCTTCATCGAAAATGAACTCGTCGATTATTACCAGGATGAGACGGACCGTGTGTTCGTGCATGCCGGGTTCACGCATGTGCGTGGCTTTCGCAGTGAATACTTCAAGCCGATGCTGTACTGGGATCGCTCGCTGTGGGAAACCGCGCTGAGTCTCGACCCCGACCTGCTTGAAAACAGTCCGCGCTACCCGGCGCGGCTACGGCTGTATCCGGAGGTCTTTATCGGCCATACGCCGACGATTCATGTCGGGAGCACGGTGCCGGTCAATGCGGCCTGCGTATGGAACCTCGATACGGGCGCGGGTTTTACCGGGCCGCTGACGCTGATGGATGTCGATAGCAAACGTTACTGGCAGAGTGACGAGGTGCGGACCCTGTACCCGGGCGAGGAGCCGCGCCAGGTTTAGCACCGTTGCTGCCTCGACCGTCCCGTGTGCTGCACTGTTCTGTTCTGGATTTGCGCGGCGTTCTAAATGGGGTCAGAGCCCATTTGATTTGTTAAGGCTGTCTGCCAAGGGTTGCCTGTTATGGATACTCACGGGATTTGAGTTGCTGCTGGTCTCGGCGGCGGAGTGTCGGGGCTGTGCTGCCTCTGGGGCGGCGCGGAGCGTGCGTATGCCGTGCGAACAAAGGCCTAGGCGCCACCACCGCATGCGGAATGCCGCAAGCGACGGCGGGCTGCATCTCCGCTGCGCCAAGATGCTTTCAGCCGAGCAAGCTCGGCTGAACCGGCCTTTGTTCACGCGGCAGACGCGGAATCGCCCCAGACGCAGCACAGCCCCGACCCTCGGGCAGAACCAGCTGCGAATTCCGTGGGTGTGACCCTTGCGCGGCGGCAGCAGCGGCGAACAGCTAAATGGGGTCAGAGCCTATTTGTT
>JBEGWB010000107.1:0-34251 GCA_041178065.1 Pseudomonadota bacterium
TACCCATGCGCTACCAAACCTTGTTCCCGACAGTCATCTTGTTGCTGATGCCAGGTGTCTGCTGCGCGCAAGCCATTACCACGATCAGCACCGGCGGCGATGCGCGCGCCTGTTCCTTCGCGGCAACAATGTCACTGCGTCTGAACACGTCACGCGATGATCTTGAGCCCTGCAACCGCGCGCTGCAGCAGGCGCCCCTGACGAAGCGCGACAGAGCCGCAACCTTCGTCAACCGCGGGATTCTCAACACGGCGCTCGAGCGGTACCAGGCGGCATTGAACGACTACAACGAAGCCCTGGAACTCGAAGCACTGCCGCAAGCCTGGAACGGCAAAGGTAATCTTTACTACCTCGCCGAGCGTTATGACGATGCGCTCGAGGCGTACCGGCTTTCACTCGAGCTGAACTTGCCCGAGCCGCAGGTGGCTTACTACAACCTGGGCCTGGTGTATGAGCGACTGAATGATGCCGCCGCGGCGGAGCGCAACTATCGCGCGGCGCTGGAGCTGGCGCCGGAGTGGAGTCCGGCGCTGGAGAGGTTGCAGGGCTTGCAGCGGTAGAGGGCAGTAAATGGGGTCAGAGCCCTATTTCCTGGGAGATATAGTCACGAGTAAATGGGGTCAGAGCCCTATTTCCTGAGGGTATGCCCACTAATTCACGTTCAGTGCGGGGAAATAGGGCTCTGACCCCATTTACTCCGCCGACCCGACTTAATGCGTCATGCTGTAAATCAGGTAGTTGATACCAACTTCATACGCCTGACGCGTGAAGGGCTCGGGATACTCCGGCGTGTTGGCCTGTTCCCAGCCTTCGCCATAGTCGATGTTGTGCGAGGCGACGACCATCCAGCGGCCTTCGTCGTCGCGCACGCCGCGCCAGTGCGGGGTAGCGCCATCGGTACGTTCGTAGGTGAGACCGGTCCACATGTAGCGCGGGCCCGGCACTTGCAGGCGCTCGCTCAGCGGGAAGGGCATCTGGTAAATCGCTTCTTCGGCCGGAATGTCTTCGACCGCGCGATCCGGAAAGATCCTGCGCAGTCCATTGAGGAAGGACTGCCATTCGAATTCGCCATGAAAGTCGTCGACCATCATGAAGCCGCCGCGCAGCAGATATTCGCGCATGCGTGCGGCCTGGTCGGCGGTGAAGGTCCAGGTCCACGGCTCCACGGCGTAGATCCACGGATAATCGAACATATCGTCAAAGTCGGGGCTGAGGACGTAGCCGCTTTCGTGCGGGTTGATGCGCGTCAGGCGCCCGACGGCTTCGGAGAAATGTTCCTCGGCGCCGGGATAGTCCACGTCCCACATGGGACGTTCGCCCTGGATCCCATCGTAGGCAAGACGCGCGAAGGTCCACTCGGCGGCTGCGCCGGTCGGCGGCTGGCCCGGCGTGGGGCCAAAGTTGCGGCGGAAACCGAACTGCGCATACAGCGTGCCGGTCAGGGAGGCGAGCACGCACATCAGTATCAGCAGCCGCGGTTTGCGCATCGTATTGCTTCCTGTCGTTGCTACTCTTTACCTGGGGGCAGAGTAGCCTGATCTCCCGATGAATGGGAGCTTCAGGCTTGGTCTGTGGATGCCTTTACTGCGACACGCGACCCCGACCGCCGATCAACTATTTACTCCGAGCCCGACAGTAGTTCTTCTTTCAGATACGTGGCGGTGTCGTGCATCTGTTCGATCGTCATGACCGGACGGAAATTCGGCATCGCATTGCGGCCGGTGCTGAGCACGGTGATGATCTGCTCGATCGTCAGTGCCGAGGTCAGTTCAGCGCCGCCGCCGTGTCCACCGGTGCCAGTGTCGCCGTGGCAATAGATGCATGACTGTTTATAGATGTTACGCCCGTTGTCGATATCGGCAACGCGGTTCTCCGGGACTGTCAGCGCGGGACCAGCCGGACCGGCCGCGCTCGGCGGCGGCAGTTCATTGAGCGTACCGTCGAGCGAGAACAGCCACACGCCATCACCTTTCAGCGCGCCGAAGAGGCCACCACCGGCGTAAGCGACGACATACTGCTTGCCATCTTTCATGAAGGTACTGACGCCAGAGTTCAAGGGCGCGTCGGTGCGGAATTCCCACAGGCGCTCGCCGTTGCGCGTATCGAGCGCGATGAGGCGACCATCGTTGCGGCCCATGAACAGCAGGCCACCGGCGGTTGCCAGCGAACCACTGCGGCAACCATCGTTGAACTGGCGCTGCCAGACGATCTTGTTGGTTTTCAGATCGACAGCGGAGTAGATGCCGCGCCGCAGCAGGCCGGCGCCGACATACGCGCCGCCGAGGAACTGGCCTTCAAAGGTCGGTGCCTCGAACTGCGTGGCATCAGCGCGCGCGGCGTTTGCGGTGTCGGTGGCGCAGACGAACATGTAGTTCGTCGCCGGGTCGTACGCGCTCGGCGGCCAGTTGACGCCGGCGAGCGGCGTGAACACCGTGGTTTCGTAGAAGGGCGTGAAGATGCGGCCCTGGTTGACGAGGTCGTAATTCTCCGGCGCGTACTGCACTTCGAGCGGAATCAGCGAATCGCCGATGACGTAAGGCTGCGTGGCAGCAGTCGCCTGGCGCGGCTCCTGCGGCACTTCGCGCTCTTCGATACCGAGCAGTGGTTCGCCGGTCAGGCGATCGAGGATGTAGAGCCAGCCGGTCTTGCCCGCCTGCACGAGACCCTTGCGCATGACTCCGTCGTACTCGGCTTCGAACAGGATGATCGGGTTCGGCGCGTCGTAGTCCCAGATGTCGTGATGCACTTCCTGGAAGTGCCAGCGGTATTCGCCGGTGTCGACATCGATCGCCACGATCGAGGCGGTGAACAGGTTGTCGCCGGGACGCACCGCGCCGCCAAGCACGGGACCTGCGTTGCCGGTCGAGAAATAAATCATGCGCGCGTCGGGATCCACGGCGGGTGTATGCCACACGGGCGCGCCGCCCCATTCCCACACCTTGCTATCCTGCGGCCAGGTATCGTGGCCGAATTCGCCGGGACCGGGAATCGTGTAGAAGGTCCACACGAGTTCCCCATTCTCCGCATCGAAGGCCTGCACGCGGCCACGAGTACCGAGATCGCCGCCCGCGTTGCCGATGATGACCTTGCCGTCGAAGTACAGCGGCGCAGCGGTCAATGAATAGCCGATCTTCGGATCTTCGAGTTGTTTCCACCACGCGATTTGCCCGGTCTTCTGGTCGAGCGCGATCAGTTTCGAGTCGAGCTGGCCGAAGAACACCTTGCCTTCGCCGATGGCAACGCCGCGGCTGACCCAGCCGCAGCAGACGAATGCATCGTCTTCGCGCAGGCCGGAGAAATAGGACCAGAGCACTTCGCCGGTCTCGACGCTGATCGCGAACACGTCATCCTGGCCAGTCGACACATACACGACGCCGTCGTACACGAGCGGCTGCGCCTGGTTGTTGTGGCGGAAGTCGAGCGCGGAATCCATGAGGTCGGCGCGCCACACGCCCTTGAGGTTCTTCACGTTGTCGCGATTGATTTCGGTGAGGGGCGAAAAGCGCTGGTTCTTGATGTTGCCGCCGTTGGTGATCCAGCCCTCGGTCGGCAGCGCCATCAGCTGTTCGGTCGTAAACGCCGGTGCCGCCGGGATGTCCTCGGCGGCGGATGCGTTGCCGCCGAGCCCCAGCAGGGCAGTTACAAGGAACAGGTGTTTCAGGAGCGTCATGGGTCACCTTTTATCGGTAAAGGAAGGGCAAGGCTCGGGATTATAGCCTCACAGGGCTCGACGCATTCAAGGGCTGGCGGCGCTGCGAAAGGGCCGCTGCGCAAGCCTCAGGTATTCCAGAAAGCGCGGCACAGATCGATGAACTCGCGCGTGCAGGAATCCAGTGTCTTGCCGGTTTTGTAGTACAGGCCGACCTGGCGCTCGATCGTCGAGAAGGATTGTCCCTTGATTACCGTGAAGTCGCGGCACATGGGATCTTCGAGCATCTTGCTGTCGATGAATGCGGCGCCGCGCCCCTGGTCGACGAGATGGACGCGCAAGGACAGGCTCGATACTTCCCACACGGACTGGAAGCGATCACGCAGGCGCTGCACCGAGGGGCGCAGGTCCGGCGTGTCGAGAAAAGAGGTGATCAACACGGCATCCTTGAGGCTTTTCACGGAGCCTTTGCACAGATTCGCGTAGTCGGGATGGCGTGGACTGACGACGAGATGTCGGTTTTCGCGAAACAGCGGGATCGTCGTGAAGGCGTCCATGTGCTTCTGGAAAGGACCGATGGCAAGATCGGCCTTCGCGGACAGGATCGTGTAGATCAGGTTGCGGCTAGGCAGTTCAGTGATCTTGATTTGCGCGGCCTGGCGCTTTTCGGCGAAGCGGCCGAGCAGCTGTGGCGCGTAGAAGCGGTTGATCGTGCTGTTGATCGCGAGGTTCAACGTCTGGCGCCCGCCCTGGCGCAGGCGCGCGATGTCGGTCAGGACTTCCTGCTCCTCGTCGAGCATCGCGTTGGCATATTCCAGCAGGCGGCGCCCGGCTTCCGTCAGTATGAGCTGCTTGCCGCGCTGCAGCAGCGCGGTGTCGAGCTTGGCCTCGAGGTTGGCGATGGTCTGGCTGACCGCGGACTGGCTGACATGCAGCAGTTCGGCCGCACGGTTGAAGCCATTGACCTCGACGACGCAGCGGAAGGTGCGCAGTTCGCTATTTTCCAGTCGCATAAGCAGGGCTGAATATTCAATTAGGAATATTAATTATATTGATTCATGACGAATCCCTACACTCGGGCGACAGGGCAACCAGAGGGGATAAGCCATGACTAAAGAAGACACAGTATTTTCGCGGGACCTCGCCGGCATCGAGGTTGGGGAAACCCGGATTTCCGACGTTCAAGGCGAGGCTGGCACGCTCAGTTACCGGGGTCATGCAATCGAGGACCTTGCCGGCAAGCCCTTCTGGCAGGTCGCCTGGCTCGTGCTCTTCGGGGAGTGGCCGGACGGCACGCAGGAAAGTGAACTGGAGACATACATGGGCCTGCACAGCCGCCTGACACCCGCTGAAACCGCGCTGCTGCAAGTCTTGCCGCGGGGTCTGCATCCGATGCTCGTGCTGCAGGGCATGGTGCCCTTGCTGCAGCAGGATCACGAAGCGGCCGGACTGCGTGGCCTCGATGCGGTCGCGCTGTTCGGGCTCAAGATTGCGGCGAAGCTGCCCTCGCTGGTTGCCGGCTGGCATCGCATCGAACAGGGCCTCGAACCTCTGCCCGCCAATCCCGCTCTCGGCTTCCACGAAAACTTCCTGCTGATGTTCAACGGCCGCGCGCCGGAGCCAGAACAGGTGCGCGTACTCGACACGACGCAAGTGCTGCAAATGGAGCACAGTTTCAACGCCGGCACCTTCGCCGGCCGCGTTTGCGCCAGCACGCTGGCGCCGATCCAGGCGTCGATCTCGGCGTCGATCGGAACCCTGTTCGGCGTGCTGCATGGCGGCGCGGACCAGGCGGCGCTCGAGATGGCGCGGAAGATAGGCGATCCCGCGGGCGCGGCCGCTTATGTCGCCGATAGCCTGGCGCAGAAGACCAAGATCATGGGCATGGGACACCGCGAGTACCGCGTCGTCGATCCGCGCGCGCGTATCCTCAAGCCGCTGGCGAAAACGCTGTGCAAGGAGGGCGACGCGAAGCGTCTGTTCGAAACGCTCGAAGCGGTGGAAGCCGCCTGCCAGACGGAATTCGCGCAGCGCGATAAACAAATTTGGGCGAACGTCGAGTTCTACAAAGGGGCGGTGTTCCACCAGCTCGGCATTCCAAGCCGCTACTTCACGGCGGTATTTGCGATGGCGCGTGTATACGGCTACATCGCGCATTTCCTCGAGTTCAGCCGCGAGAGCTGCCTGATCCGCCCACGGGCACGTTATATCAGCCGGAATCCCTGAGGACGCTCCCTGTCCTGACGACAATAGCGCCCGGTGTTGAAAATCCCGGCGCTCGCCTCAGGGGTTCCCCGCCTTGTCGCGAAACTCCGCCTGTGGCTTTCTACAATATGCAGGCACTAACGCCCACGTTGATCCCAGGAGGCTCCCATGCAAGCGACTGAACATCCCATCCTGCAACTCGAACGCGGCGCGCTGGATCGTTTCGGCAAAGGCGATACTGCCGGCTACAGCGACATCTGCGCCGAAGATGTCACCTATTTCGATCCGCTGACGCGCGCGCGCATCGACGGACTGCGTGCGATGATCGAGTACTACGAACCCTGGCAGGGGAAGATCAATGTGTCGCGCTACGAGATCGTCAATCCGCAGGTCGTCGATTCGGGCAAGCTCGCGCTGCTGACCTACAATCTCGTCAACTACGAACGTGACGTCGACAACCGCGAAGTGCTGGGCAGCAGCTGGAATTGCACGGAGGTTTACAAAAAAGCGGGAAGGGGCTGGACCATCGTCCATTCCCACTGGTCCTACACCGCGCATGAAGCGTTCCGCGAACCGCCGCTGGAAGGCGAGGCAACTGCGTAAACACCTGGTGGAAGCCTGCCTCTCTACCGCAAATGGGGTCGCAAATGGGGTCAGAGCCCATTTATTTTGTTAAGACCTCAAGTTGTTTCGAGCTTCTTAATAAAGCAAATGGGCTCTGACCCCATTTGATTTTCGCTCTTCACAAACAATAGGGCTCTGACCCTATTTAACTTGCGAGGGGAACTGGGCGTCGATCTGCCATTTTTCGCACAGTTGCGTTTGCTATTGTGGCCCCCTATAAGGAAGCATCTAACGCTTCCTCTCGAATATTCCATGACATTTCATCAGGCGATGGGCCTGCTATCCGTAGCGCTGGCCATTGCATCCTTTGCTCCTTATGTCGTGCAGATCCGCAAGGGTACGATGCGGCCTCATGTATTTTCCTGGCTGATCTGGAGTATCTCGACGGCTGTCGTGTTCTTCGCGCAATTCGCCTCCAATGGTGGCGCAGGCGCATGGTCGACTGGCGTGTCGGGTGTCATCACGATGTATGTGACCTGGCTTGCGTGGTCATTGTGTCGCGACAGTGTCATAACGCGTTCGGACTGGATATTCCTGTGGGCTGCGCTTGCGTCGCTGCCGCTGTGGTACATCACGTCCGATCCCCTGTGGGCGGTCGTGATCCTGACGACAATCGACGTGCTTGGCTTCGGGCCCACGCTGCGCAAACTGTACGCGCAGCCGTACGAGGAAAGTGCGCTGTTCTACATCCTGTTCACGGTGCGCAGCGCGATTTCGATCCTGGCGCTGGAAAGCCTGACGCTGACGACGCTATTGTTCCCGGCGGCCATGGTCGTGGCCTGCCTGATTGTCTGCGTGATGATACTGTGGCGCCGCCGCGCCTTGCCGCGGTGATGCGCCGCATTGAAACCACCTAACGAGATACTGTATGCGCCTGCGCAATCCTAACGAGCCGAAACTGGTATTTGCCGTGATGATGGCCGTGTTCGTCATCGTGTTGTGGGCGGTATCCGGCTTCCTTATTTACCACTACGCTGGCGAGTCGCGCGGCATCTTTGGCGACATGTTCGGGGCCGTCAATGCATTGTTCTCCGGCCTGGCCTTCGTTGGTTTTCTTTACACCGTCCTGCTGCAACGCGCTGACCTGAAATTACAGAAGCACGAGCACGAACTTTCGCGTGCCGAAACAAAAGCAACTCGCGAGCAACTCGTGCAGCAGAACGAGACCCTGCGCCTGCAGAGTTTTGAAAACACTTTCTTCCAGTTGTTGCGGCTGCACAACGATATCGTCAACGCGATCGACCTCGTACGCGAAGGCACCGGCGAAGTCACGGTGAAAGGCCGCGACGTATTTCATGTGTTCTATGCGGGCTTCGAGGCGCGCTGGAAAGAAGCGCTGCCAGAGGACGCCGGTAACGACACGCTGGAGCGCATCCGCCGCACCTATCTGCACTTCTCGCGGGAGATCGAATCGGAAGCCGGGCATTACTTCCTCACGCTGTACAACATCCTGAAGTACGTCGACAACAGCGGCGTGCCGAACAAGAAGCACTACACGAATCTCGTGCGTGCGCAGCTATCGAGTTTTGAAGTGGCGCTGTTGTTCTACACCTGTCTCAGCGAGCGCGGCAGTCCAAAATTCAAACCGTTGATCGAGCGTTATGCGATGCTGAAGATGCTGCCGCGCGAAGAACTGCTCGATGCGCAGCATCTTGCTTTGTATGACGCAGCAGCCGTCGGTTCGGGGCCGGCGCCGGCGACGTATTGAGTTGCTTGCGACTGGCGGGCGGGGCGCCTATCCTCGCGCCATAGAGGGAAAAAACCACGTAGTCCAGTTCCAATAACAGGCCGGCTACCGCCTCGCTGCGGCAGGCGGCCACTTTGGGGATGCCAGCCATGTTCAATAAAACTCACCTGTCGATCGCTGCAAGCCTTGCCGCGCTCGTTATCACCAATCGTGCCGCCGCAGCCGACTGTAGTTCGCTTGCCACGCTTGCGCTTGACCACGGTCGCGTCGTGTCGGCCACCCTGGTCGAAGCCGGCAGTTTCACCCCGCCTGCGCCTGCCGGTGCACCGCCCGGTGCTGGTGCGGGCGCTTATGCAAATCTGCCCGCCTTCTGTCGTGTCGAAGCCACGCTCACGCCAACGCCCGATTCGGACATCAAGGTCGAAGTCTGGCTGCCAATCGAGGGCTGGAATGGAAAGTATGTCGGCATCGGCAACGGCGTGTGGGCGGGTCAGTTGAGTCTGTCGCAGCTGGGTGCTCCGGTTGCCCGCGGATATGCGGCGGCCACGACGGACACTGGACATACGGGCAACGGCCTCAGCGCCGAGTGGGCCGTCGGGCATCCGGAAAAGCTCGTGGATTTTGGTCACCGCGCCGTGCACCTGATGACACTCGCCGCCAAGCAGGCCATCACGGCTTTGTACGGCGAACCGGCCGACTACTCATTCTGGGACTCTTGTTCCACCGGCGGCCGGCAGGGCTTGATGGCAGCTTCGCGTTATCCCGAGGACTACGACGCGATTTCGTCCATGGCACCGGCCAATCCAATGACTGACCTGATGACGCAGAGCATGTGGGCGAACTCGGTTAACAAGCGCACGCTTGACGCGCAGCTCGATCCCGCAAAACTCAGCCTTATTCACCAGGGCGTGTTGAAGCAGTGCGATGCGCTCGATGGACTGGAAGACGGAGTTATCGGCCGGCCGGATGCCTGCAGCTTCGAGCCGGCAACGCTTGTTTGCGCGGCGGGCGCGAGCGAAAGCTGTCTAACTGCAGCGCAAGCCGATGCGATGCAGGCCATTTACGACGGCGTGCGCGGTAACGACGGAAACCTGTTGTTGCCGGGTTGGCCGCGCGGCGCCGAAATGCAACTGGCCGCGCTGGTGATGGGGCCACAGCCCTTCCCCGTGGCAATGAGCTACTTCAAACAGCTAGTGCACGGCGATGATGCCACATGGGACTGGATGACCATGGACTATACCAGCGAGCTCGTTGCGTCGCGTGACTATGGCGCCGCCATCCTCAACGTAAGCGCAGACAGCCTGGCACCCTTCTTCGCGCGCGGCGGAAAATTGTTGCTGAGCCACGGCTGGAATGACGGGCTGATTCCCGCGAACAATACCGTGCAGTTTTATGGGGAGCTTCTCGCGGCGAATACGGCGCAAGATCAATTGCGCCTGTTCATGGCTCCTGGCATGGAACACTGCGCCGGTGGCGAAGGTCCCAACAGCTTCGACACACTGGAAACGCTCGATGCGTGGATAAGCAGCGGCCAGGCGCCGGAGCGTATCGTCGCAACGCGCGCGCCCGCGGCGCTTCCGAATGCAGCGCAGCTGCCGCCGATGAGTCGGCCACTGTGCCCGTATCCCCAGGTGGCGCGCTACGCTGGCGTCGGGGATCTCGCCGATGCGTCGAGCTTCAGCTGTGTACTGCCTGCGGATTGAGCTGCTCCAGCCGCAAGTTCGCACGGCTAAACTGCCTGTTCCGTAAGAAAGCGCAAAAATCAGGTTAAGCCTCGGCTGGACAAGCACCAGTTGCCTCTTTATTCTTCCTGAACGTCCCGCAGTCCCAACGGCAGTATTCGACGCAGTATTGGGGAGGATCGGTTGCCCTTGCTCCGCATCAGCGTGCAAGGGCGATAAGTCGAATGACCAGCTTTAGTGGACCGGACGCCTCGCCGCACACAGCGCCCTGTTCAGCTGCACAACCCAGGCATCACAGAATGCCAACAATCTCGTTATTGTTACTAGAGGGGGCGCACGTATGGGAGCTTTACGAGTTGCCGCAGGACATGTGGTAGATCGGGCCGCCAAAGTGGCCAGAAAACGCACGGTTCCCGCTGTGTTGACTGCGACACTGGCGCTTGGCGCCTGGTTCTCGGTGTCAGCGCAGGCTGCGGATACCCTTGCGACGGCTGCACGTACGAACGATTTCGCCGCAGCGCGCGCGCTGATCAGTGGGGGCGCTGAGGTCAACCGTCCCGAACCGGACGGAACCACGCCGCTGTTATGGGCGGTCTACAACTCCTCGCTCGAACTCGTCCAGGCCCTGCTCGCAGCCGGCGCCGATCCCAATCTCCCCAATACCCTCGACCTCACTCCCCTGTTGCAGGCGAGCCGCAACGGCGATGCCGGCATGATCACTGCCTTGCTGGCTGGCGGCGCACACCTCAACGACAGGCACGGCAGCACTGAACCGGCGCTGCTGGCGGCCGCGCGGTCCGGCAAGGTCGAGGCCGTCGAGGTGCTGCTCGATGCGGGCGCCGATCCCAACGCCACAGAGCTGCTCGATAACCAGACTGCGCTGATGTGGGCAGTGGCCGAGGGCCATATCGACATCGCCAAAGTGCTGCTCGATGCCGGTGCCGATGCAAAAATGCAGGCACGGGTTTCGGAATTCACCGAACGCAAGAACGCGGATTTCCCGTCGGGTGGTTTTGCTGCGCTGCACTGGGCCGCACGCAACGGCGACGAGCCGATGATCAGGTTGCTCATCGACAGCGGCGCCGACATCAACGCCCGCAACGGCGACAGTTCAACGCCGATGATGCTGGCAATCGTCAATGACCGCTTCGACATCGCCAGGCTGCTGCTCGATCTTGGCGCCGATGCGAATGACGGCTCTCTCTATTTCGTAACCGAGATGCGCGATGCGACCACCGACTGGCGCGCGCGCGACGGCACGGTGTATCGCGCGGATCATCCCAACACGCTGAGCGCACTCGACCTGACCCGTCTGTTGCTTGTAGCCGGCGCCGATCCTGACAAGCCCTTCATGGGCCAGATGCACAACACCTCGATGTGCTGCGATACGAAGTCCAACTCCACGCCCTTCTTCCGTGCTGCGATCGCTGCGGACGTCGAAGGCATGAAGCTGATGCTGGCGCATGGTGCCGATCCCGCCTGGTCGCCCGCCGAGGAAGTGCGCGACCCGAACGACCTCGCCAACAGGCCGCAAGGCAACGTCGGCAAGACCGCGTTGATGATGGCGATCGGCGGCGGAAAGGGTGTCGATGTTGCCGGCGGTCCCAACGATTTGCGCTACGGCCTGCCGGAATTCCGTGAAGCGGCCAATCGCGACGTGCTCGATGCCGTCAATGTATTGCTCGAGGCCGGCGCCGATCCAAATGTTCGCGATGCGGATCAGCGCACCGCACTCCATGTCGCGGCAACAGCACTGCATCCCGGCATCGTGCGCGCGCTGATCGCCAAAGGCGCGGTGCTCGACGTGCAGGACAAGGATGGCCTGACGCCCCTGCAGGCTGTCGAGAAAATGGAAGCGCCGAAAGCCACTCCCGGCTTTTTCTTCCAGGAGCCGCTGATGCAACCGGCCGAAATGGCCGCGCTTCTGCAGAGCTTTACGCAGGATGTGGCTGGAGCAAATGCTGAATGAATGCAATGAAACGTGCCCTGGCAACAAGTATCAGCGTGGCGGTCCTTGCGTTGAGCGCGGGCGCGGCATACGCACAAACACAACCCGCATTGCACAAGGATCTCGTCGAGCTGTGGCCAATGCTCGACAACTACTGCACGGACTGCCACGGCTTCGACGACACTCGCGGCGACCTGGCGCTCGAAGGCCTGAATCCAGAGGACGTGCTGGAAAACCCGGCAGTTTTTGAGGAAGTGCTGCGCAAGCTCAAAATACGTGCAATGCCGCCGCGGGATCAGGACCAACCCGCGCTCGAGCAGCGCGCGCGGTTTGTCGCCGCGCTCGAGAGTACGCTCGATGCCGCCGCTGCCGCTGATCCCTATGCCGGTACGACCACGATCCATCGCCTGAACCGCGCCGAATACCAGAATGCAATCCGCGACTTGCTCGGTGTCGACGTCGATCTCACCGAGCTGCTACCGAGCGACGGCGGCGATTTCGGCTTCGACAACATCGGAGAACTGCTGCGCACTTCACCGATGCTGCTCGACCGCTACATGTCGGTCGGCCTCAAGGTCACCGACCTCGCGCTCGGCAACACCGAAGCCGCGCCGAGCGTCACGACCTATCAAATTCCCTTCGATACCACCCAGGAAAAACATCTCGCCGGTTTCCCGCTGGGGACACGCGGCGGGGTAAGCGCTACACATTATTTCCCGGCCGATGGCGAATACGTGTTTTCCGCGCGACCCTTGCAGGGCGTTGCCGAAGGTTACTTCGGTATCGAAGGCCACGATCGTCCGCACGAGTTCCTCGTCTACGTCGATGGCGCGATCGCGTATTCAAGCGAGATCGGCGGCGCGGAGCAGCACGCGATCAGCGTCAAGGGCTTCAACGACGTCATCCCGGTCGTCGACCAGAAACTGACTTCGCCGAAAATTGCCGTGACCGCGGGTCCGCATGAAGTCGTATTCACCTGGCGCGAACGTGTCAGCGCCGAGCAGAATTCGTGGCAGCCGACGCTGCGTAATTCGCTCGAAATCCATAATCCCTCGGGCATGCCTCGCCTCGAAAAGGCGATGGTGGCCGGTCCTTATGCCGTCAGCGGTGTCAGTGACATGGCGCCGCGCGAACAGATCATGGTGTGCGAACCTGCCACGGCTTCGGAAGAAGAAGCCTGTGCGCGCGAAGTGCTGAGCAATCTTGCGCGGCGCGCATTCCGGCGCTCGGTTACCGAAGACGATATCGCCGCGCCGCTGGCCTTCTACAACAATGAACGTGCAAGCGGCGGCGATTTCGACCAGGGCATGCGCACGGCCATCGCACGCATGATCGTCAGCCCCTTCTTCCTGTTCCGCGTGGAAACTGACGGATCGGATGCCGCGCCCGGGGCTGATCAGGCAGTTGACGGCGTCGCGCTTGCCTCACGCCTGTCGTTCTTCCTGTGGTCCTCGGCGCCTGACGATGAGCTGCTGGGTATCGCCGAAGGCGGTCAACTCGAAGACCCGGCGACGCGCGAAGAACAGGTGCAGCGGATGTTGTCGGACCCGCGGTCCGATGCCTTCATCGAAAATTTCGTCGGCCAGTGGCTGCAGCTACGCAATCTCGAAATGCGCGCGCGGCCGGCCCTGTTGATGTTCCCGGACTTCGACGACAACTTGCGCAAGGCCTTCCGCCAGGAAACCGAAATGTTGTTCGCGCATGTGTTGCGCGAAAACCGTCCCGTGCACGAACTGCTGACTGCTGACTACACCTTCGTCAACGAGCGCCTGGCACGTCACTATGGTATCGACGGCGTCACTGGCGCACGTTTTCGCCAAGTGCATCTCGACGATGACAAGCGTCGTGGACTGCTCGGGCATGGCAGCATCCTGTCGTTGACCGCGGCGACGAGCCGGACCTCGCCGATCATGCGCGGCAAGTTCATCCTGACGGAATTCTGGAACAATCCACCGCCGGCGGCGCCGGCTACCGTGCCTGCACTCGAGGTCAGCGCGCCTGAAGGTCGTCCGTCGACCGTGCGCGAGCAGCTCGAACGGCACCGCGCCGACCCTGCCTGCGCGACCTGCCACAACGTCATCGATCCGGTTGGCTTCGCGCTGGAGAACTTCGACGTTGACGGCTCCTGGCGTGACACCACGCGCGAAGGCCTCGCGCTTGATACCTCCGGCATCCTGCTCGATGGCACGCCTGCCGATGGTCCGCGCGCACTGCGTGAAGCGCTGCTGAAGGATCCTGAATTGTTCGCAAGCACGGTCACCGAAAAGATGCTGGTCTATGCATTGGGACGTGGCCTCGATCCGCGCGATCGTCCCGTCGTCCGCAGCATCGTGCGCAATTCCGCGCAGCATGACTACAGCCTGCTATCGATTGTCATGGGCATCGTCGACAGTTATCCCTTCCTCATGCGCACCAACAGTTCCAGTTCTGGTATCAATGCCGTTGCCACCACCGCAGTAAACCCGGGAGAGTAAGCAATGTTTATTACCAAGAAGTACCTCAGTCGTCGGATGATCCTCAGGGGCGCTGGCGCCTCGATTTTCCTGCCCCTGCTCGACGCGATGGTGCCCGCTGCAACGGCGCAATCACTGACAGCCGCGGCGCCAAGGCTGCGCTTTGGCTCGGTATATGTGCCAAACGGCATTTTCCCGGCCGACTGGCATCCTGATGAAGTGGGCAAGGACTTCGCGTTCAAGCGCGTCATGAAGCCGATCGAAGCCAACCGCGCCTATATCACGACGATCAGCGGGCTGAAGTCGCCTGAAGGTCGCCAGGACATGGGCGGCATTCACATGGGCGCGAGCGCGGCCTTCCTCAACGGTGCGGGCCCGCTCAGTGAAAACGGCAACTTTAACCAGTTGCGCTCGAAGAAGTCCGTCGATCAGTACATTGCCGATGCCATCGCCGGCGATACGCCGATTCGTTCACTCGAGGTTGGCACCGAAGACATGGGTACCTCAGCCGGTGCCTGCGACAACTATCCCTGTATCTTCTTCGCAACGCAGGCCTGGTACGACGACGAAAGCCCCTTGCCGGTCACGATCAGCCCGCAGGCCATCTTTGAGCGCATGTTCGGCGACGCTGGCACGGCGGAGCAACGGCTGCACCGTCTCGAAACGAAGCAAAGCATGCTCGACTCGGTTCTCGACGAATCGAAGCGCCTCGACCGCATGCTCGGCGCCGGCGACCGCGCGCTGCTCGACGAATACATGACGAACATTCGTCGCATCGAAGACCAGATCCAGCGGCTGTCCGCGCGCTCGAGCGTAATCGCGAATGCTGCCGAAGGGCCGGTCGGCATTCCGGAAGACTTCGACCAGCACATGACATTGACCTACGACCTGATGCACCTCGCTTTCCAGGGCGACATGACCCGTGTGTTCAGCTTCATGACAGGCCATGAGGCGACCGGCCGCAGTTATGCGCACATCGGCGTCAATGAGCCGCACCACAATGTTACGCATCACAAGAACACGGAAGAAAGCATCGAGCGTTACTCGCGTATCACCAACTACCAGATGATGAAGTTCGCCGAGTTCGTCGAGAAGCTACGTAATTCACCGGAGGGCGATGGCAACCTGCTGGATACCTCGCTGCTGTATTTCGGCGCCGGCATGAGCAACGGCTTGCTGCACGATCGTCACAACGTACCGGCGCTGCTCGTCGGTCGTGCTGGCGGTCGCCTGGAAGGCAACCGTCATATCAAGGCGAACGAAGATGAGCCTACGTCGAACCTGCTGCTGGGCATGGCGGACCTCATGGGCGCGGAGATCGACAGCATCGGCATTTCCACCAATCGACTGGTGCTGTGACGCCAGCCATTTCCATCACGCAGGACGCAACATGAAGGCCGGCTTAATGCCGGCCTTTTTGCTCTGCATATCGCGCTTGCCGCAGCTCCGTATCAGTAGGGTATTCACCCGGGCTCCCTCAAGTCTGGACCAATCGTGAAAGTGGAACCCGGCACTCCGGTCTGCCTTGCCAAGCGTGGAGCACTGGTTTACTTTGCTTCGCCCCGAAGCAGCTGGACTATCCTGCTGCATCAACACTGAAGTTCAACTGTCCTGTAAGCAGAGGGAATATATGAAAATGACAATCATCAAGAAAATGGGTTTTGCGGCAATGCTGACGCTGGGCCTGACGGGTCTCGTGCTGGCGCTGCCGGCCGACTTCGACGCGAAGATGCAAGCGCGTCCGCAGGCTGATCGCGATCGCGATGCCGCGCGCAAGCCGGTTGAAACGATCGAAGCGCTCGGCGTGCAGGAAGGCTGGACCGTGATCGACGTCGCCGCTGGCGGCGGTTACTTCACGCGCGTCCTGTCCGCTGCCGTGGGTCCAAATGGCAAGGTGCTGTCGCAGGTTGGCGCACGCGCGCTCGAAACCAACAACGGCCAGGCGCAGAAAGACATGGCGGCTGAACTGGGCAACGTCGAGCCGATCTTCGGCGACATGGCCTCGATTCCCGCAGGCAGCGCCGATGCAGCCATCACCGCGCAGAACTATCACGACGCTTACAACTTCCGCGGCGAAGAAGGTTCGCAGGCCTTCCTGAAAGATATCTTCAATGCGCTGAAGCCAGGCGGTGTCGCCGTGATCATCGATCACGAAGGCAACGAGGGTGCAGCGAATGCCGACCTGCATCGCATTCCGGTGTCGACCACGCGCGAGCAGATCATCAAAGCCGGCTTTGAAGTCGTCAGCGAGTCCGACGCGCTGAACAACCCGGAAGATGACCACACGCTTGGTGTGCGTGAAGCTTCCGTGCGCGGCGAAACGGATCAGTTCCTGTTCGTCATTCGCAAGCCCGCTTAAGACGTAACCCGCAATAAAAAGCCGGAGCAGCTGCTCCGGTTTTTTTATGCCCGCGAAAAGGGTAATGATCGCGCAGGGCGCTTTCCGCTGCTATCTGCGCAAGCGCCAGTATCTGGCTGCTGTTTATTCCTTCGCCGCTATTGATTCGCTGCCTCGAGCGCCTGCATCCATAGCCGCGTGGCGCAGTCGGATTCGGGAGGCGATTCCGTGTCGAGGTGCTGGTAATACAGCGTGACCCTCTGCGGCTCGCGATACAGCGTGGCATCGCTGAGCGTCAGCTCAAGGGCCAGCACCGCGTTGTCGAGCGTGGCGCTGGCGTCCGCTGCATCCGGCGCTGCGCTGACACGATCGCGCGTTGTCTTCGTCACGCGCTCGACGACCGTCGTGTTCTCGGTGCGGGGCCAGCGACCAGTCGGCATGTCATCAAGCGCCGTGGTTTCGATGACCAGCGTGTCGTTTTCCCAGCGGCCAATGCTGTAGCCCAGACGCGTTGCCGCCTGCTCCGGCGGCAGCGTCCGATCGTCGAGAAAAATGCGGCGCACGGCACCATCGGCGCCGAGCAGCGTGAGGCGATTGTACGAATGCAGGACTTCCAGCGTAGCCGCGGACGCCGTCATCATCTCCGGCATAGCGGCCGGGATGCAGTAGGCCGCGGGCTCGACTGCATTGGGAAAGCGCGCAGCAAAGTCGGCGACCAGCACCTCGCCCTCCGGTGTCAGTTGCGCGGACGCCGCGTCGTCGAGCGGCACCGAGCTTGCGTAGGCTTGCCATACGCCGCTGAAATCACGCGGATCTTCGGCGGCGGGCAAGGCCGCAGCCGGCAGAAGCACAAGCGCGATGCACAGCAATGCGGGTAAACGGTATGTCATGACGCTGGTTCCATTTCAATCTGGCTATCAGGATTTGCGCCGGGCTCGGGTGTGCCAAAACGGCAGGCGCGGCGCGCTGGCGTGGGGAGTCAATTGCGGTTCGGGTATGCTAAAGTCTGCCCATTCTCCTATAACGAAAACAACCGGGGAAAACCCATGGCTCATACTCACACGCACCCCCACAGTCACGTTAACGGCACCAGGCTCAAGCGGCTCGCGCGTCGGGTCCTGCTCGCGCTGTCGGCCTTCGGCGCCGCCTCGGTGCATGCCGAAGTGGACCTCAGCGGCACATGGTTCCCGGCCGGTAGCCCGGGCGGCCGCAATGCCGCCGAATATCCCTTTAACGACGTCGCGAAGAAACTCTACGACGATTACGTCGCCGCCTTCGCCGTGGAAGACGACCCAGGTGGCTGGTGCGTATCGCCCGGTCTGCCCCGCAGCATCTGGGGCGCGCCCTTCGCGATCGAGATCGTGCAGACCGAAGGCTTCATCAACATGTTCTGGGAAGGCTATTACCAGTACCGCAAGATCTACCTCGAAGGTCATCCGCGGCCGGAACCGATCCTGAACACCGGCATGGGCTATTCGGTGGGCCACTGGGAAGGCGACACGCTGGTCGTCGAAACCTCCTTCCTCAAGGAATATCCCTACATGCGCCGGCTACCGAATACCGACACCGCGACCACCGTCGAACGCATCAGCATCGAGGAGCGCCCGAATGCCGACGGCGTCATGACCAGATACCTCAACAATGAACTGACCCTGACCGACGAGCGCCTCTACACAAAACCCTACACGGTCAGCGGCAGCCTGCGCTGGGCGCCGGAAACCTCGATCCTCGAGTATTCCTGCAGCGACGCGATCTACGACGATCATCTGCAGCAAAAGGGACTGCAGATACCCGATTTTTCGGAAATCGTTCCCGCGCCGTAGCCTGTTCCGGCGCCGGCGCGCCGGAACAACTGAACGGGAACTGAGCTGGATCAAACAAACCCGCGCTGTTGCAAAACGGCTGCTTTATTTCCCCAAAATTTCCCCAATGTCCTGTTATACAGCTTGTCTAAACAGGCAGTAAAAGCAGGCTAAACAAATACTTATGATGAAACGTAGACTCGTGCTCAAAAGCCTTGGCTTCAGTGCCGCCCTTGGCCTCCACTTGCCTGTCCCGGCGCTGGCCCAGGGCAGCTTTTCGACCACTTCTCTCGGCCCAGGCCTGACGCTGATCGGCGGCGCCGGATCCAACGTGGTCGTGGCGGAAGGGCCTGACTCCATCGTTATCGTCGGTGGCGGACATCCGGATCATGCCGAGGCCCTGCTGGCGGAAATCAGGCGCCTCACGGGCGACAAGGCGATTAGCGCCCTGTTCAACACCAACTGGCGCCGCGAGAACTGCGGGTTGAACACGATCCTCGGGCCTCAGGGCACGCCGATCATCGCGCACGAAAACACACGCCTGTGGCAGAACGCTGAATTCCACGCTGACTGGCAGGGCACTGACTACAGCCCCTGGCCGAAAGCCGAGCAGGCGAACCAGACCTTCTACAAAGGCACGACGATGGCGCTCGGCAACGAGACGATCGAATATGGTCTGTTCGGCCAGTGCACGACTGACGGCGACATCTACGTGCGCTTCGTCAATGCCGACGTGCTGTATGCCGGCGACATGCTCGCCGTCGACACCTACCTGCTGCTCGACTACAGCACCGGTGGCTGGATCAACGGCGCGCAAAAAACCAACAGCAGCCTGCTGATGCTGACGACCGATGCGACTAAAGTCATCGCCTCGCAAGGCGGCGTGCAAGGCAAGGCCGCGCTGGAAGCACAGGGTGCGCTGCTCGACCACGCCTATGCGAAGGTCGCCGAGGCCTACCAGACGGGACGCAGTCAGCAGCAGTTCCTCGACGCCGATCCGATGGCCGAGTACCGCGCCACGCTCGGCGATCCCACGCTGTTCCTGACGCTGCTGTACAAGGGCACCTGGTTCCACGTGCCCGGTCGCGCAGTGCGCAACATCATTTAACGGACAAACGACATGTATCTGACCAAACGCAAATTGACCCTCGCCATCGGCGCAATCAGTGTGCTGCTGGGCACGGCAGCGTCCGCGCAGCCGGACTTCGACACCGCGCTGACCGACCTGAAGCAGCACTGGGCAACCGTCGAAACCTATTGCACCGAGTGCCATAACTCCGACGACTATGCCGGTGGCGTCGACTTCTCGCTGATGAGTGCCGAGACCGTCGCGCAGGAGCCGGAAATTTTCGAGATGGCGCTGCGCAAGCTACGCGGCAACGTCATGCCGCCGCCGAGCCAGGAGCAGCCGAGTCAGGATGCACGCTGGCAGTTGGTCAGCAGCATCGAGAACACGCTCGACGCGCAGGCCGCTGAACACGGTGATCCGGGCCGCGTTGGCCTGCATCGCCTCAACCGCACCGAGTACGTCAACGCGATCTACGAAATGACGGGCCTCAAGCTCGATCCCGAACTCGCCTTGCCGAAAGACGACAACAGCGACGGCTTCGACAATATCGCCGGTGTGTTGAAAATCTCGCCCTCGTTCCTCGACCAGTACATTGCCGCGGCGCGTCTCGTCAGCGAGCAGGCGATCGGTTCGCGCGAGCCGCGCAATGAAACGGTGTTCTATCCCGTCGATAGCTCGCACCAGGGCGCACACGTGCATGGTTTGCCGCTCGGTACGCGCGGCGGCGCCGTGGTCGAACATATCTTCCCGGTCGATGGCGACTACACGCTGACGATCCCTGGCATGGCCAGCGCCGGCTACACGGGCGGCATGGAGTACGAGCACACCGTCGTCGTGACCCTCGACGGCGAAAAAGTCTTCGAACGCGCGATCGGTGGCGGCGAAGACCTGCGCAAGCTCGACCAGGAGCAGGCTCCCGCGGTCGCGGAAATCAATGGCCGTTTCAAGGATATCCCGATTACCGTCAGTTCCGGCCCGCACACGATCGGCGTTGCGTTCATCGCACGCAGCTTTGCCGAGAGCGATGAATTCCTGCACGAACTCGGCGTCAACCGCGGCATGGATCGCATCGCGCGCATGCGCGGCGTGCAGATTGCCGGTCCGCTGAAAACCAGCGGCGAAATCCATACGCCAATGCGCGACAAGGTCATGATCTGCGAGCCCACGTCCGCCGCGCAGGAAGTGGATTGCGCGCGCCAGATCCTCGGGAGGCTCGCGAAGCTTGGCTTCCGCCGCCCGATTACCGATGACGACCTCGCTGCACCGATGGCCTTCTATGCCGAAGGCCGCGAGCAGGGCAGCTTCGATGCCGGCATCAAGAACGGCATGATGGCGATTCTGGCGAGCCCAAAATTCCTGTTCCGCGCCGAGTTCGCCCCGGAGAACGCAGTGCCCGGCGAAGTCGTCGCGATCGGCGATATCGAACTCGCGTCGCGCCTGTCCTTCTTCCTGTGGAGCACGGTGCCGGATGCTGAACTACTCGACCTCGCCGGCCGTGGCGAACTGCGCACGGGCGACAACCTGCAGCAGCAGGTACAGCGCATGCTGGCCGATCCGCGCGCCACGGCGCTCGTCGACAACTTCGTGTTCCAGTGGCTGCGCCTGCGCGATCTGACAAACATCGATCCCGATCCGGAGATCTTCGCGAACTATCGTCCCGGCCTGCTCAATGCCTTCCAGGACGAGATCAGCCTCTTCGTCGGCGACCTGATCAAGGAAAACAGCAGCGTGCTGGAACTGATGACCTCCGAGTACAGCTACCTCAACGAGGACCTCGCGCTGCATTACGGCATCAGCGACATCAAGGGCGATCATTTCCGCAAGATCAAACTCGGGCAGCCCGAGCGCTACGGCCTGCTTGGCAAGGGTGGCGTGCAGATGGTGACTTCATACGCGAACCGCACGACGCCGGTGATCCGCGGTGCGTACATCATGGAAAACTTCATGGGGGTGCCGCCGGCGAATCCGCCGCCGAACGTCGAGGCTTTCCCGGAAACGCCGGAAGGCGTCATGGTGGCCGAGACCGTGCGCGAGCGACTCGCCAGGCATCGCGACAATCCCGCCTGCGCCGGTTGCCACGACGTCATGGATCCGCTTGGTCTCGCGCTCGAGAACTTCAATGCGATCGGCGAGTTCCGCCTGCGCGACAGTGACGCCGGCAACATCGCAATCGATGCAAGCGGCCAGCTCGCCGACGGCACGCCGATCAACGGCGTCAACCAGCTGCGTGAAGCGCTCGTCAAACGTCCCGACCAGTTCGCGCAGGTGTTCACTGAAAAAATGATGACCTACGCGCTCGGCCGCAGCGTCGAAGCGCACGACATGCCTGCCGTGCGCAACATCGTGCGGTTGGCTGCCGATGACAATTACACGTTCTCGTCGATCATCGAAGGCGTGATCGCGAGCGACCAGTTCCAGAAGATGACGATTCCTGCCGACGGCGTGCAAGTCGGCAGTCTCTAAGGCATTACAACGCTACTCACACGAGTAGGGAGATCGAGCCATGTTCATATCGAAGAAACATCTGTCGCGCAGGACCGTGCTGCGTAGCGCGCTGGCCACGCTGTCGTTGCCGCTGCTGGACGCGATGATTCCCGCGCGCACTGCGCTGGCGCAAACCGCCGCGGTCACGCCGCCGCGCCTGGGCTTCTTCTATTTTCCGCATGGCGCCGTCATGCCGAACTGGACGCCCGACAAGGCCGGCTCGGACTTCGAACTGAAGTCCTTGCTGAAGCCGCTCGAGGCCTACAAGTCGCATATCACGATCGTGTCGAACCTCGAGAACAAGCGCGCCTACGGCCCCGTCCATGCCATCACGCCCGGCACCTGGCTGACAGCGGCGGCGCCGCGCATCAGCCACGAACCTTTCGGCGGCACGACCATCGACCAGATCGCGGCGAAATACATCGGCCAGGACACGCCATTGCCGTCGATCGAAGTCGCCACCGAAACCAGCGGTGCCGCCGGCGCCTGCGACCGCGCCTACGGCTGCAGCTATTCCGGCACCATCTCGTTCCGCACGCCGAGCACACCGCTGCCGATGGAAAACAATCCGCGCAAGCTGTTCCAGACGCTATTCGGTGTCGGTGACAACGCGGCGGAACGCGAGCGCATCGGCAGCCAGACCTCGAGCGTACTCGACCTGATGATCACGGAAGCCAATGCGCTGAATGCGAAGCTCGGCGCCGCCGACCGTGTCGTGCTCGGCGACTACCTCGACACCGTGCGCGAAGTCGAACGCCGCGTGCAGGCAACTGCCGAGCACGATCTCTCGCACATGACACTGCCCGACGCGCCACAAGGTATTCCCGGCTCTTTCGACGAGCACATCAACCTGATGATGGATCTGATCCTGCTCGCCTACCAGGGCAACATCACGCGCATCGCCAACATGATGTTCGCGGCGGAAGTCAGCAACCAGACCTACAACCACGTCGGCGTATCTGACGCCTTCCATCCACTGTCGCATCACCAGAACGACCCAAACAAGATGGCGCGCCTGATGCTGATCCAGGAATACCACACGAAGGTGTTCGCGAAATTCGTCGACAAGCTCGCCGCGCTGCCCGACGGCGACAATGGCACGATGCTCGACAACGCGATGCTGCTGTACGGCTCCAACATGAGCAACTCGAACGCGCACGATCACTATCCGCTACCGATCTCGATCATTGGCCGCGCCGGTGGCCGCATCAAGGGCAACCAGCACATCCTCGCGCCTGACCGCGCGCCGGTGTCGAACGTCATGCTGACCTTGCTCGACCGTATCGGCGTACCAGCCGAAGAGATTGCCGCCAACGCGGGCGATAGCACCGGGCTGATCGAGGAAGTGTGATGAACAACGCGATGAAAGCCGTGACGCAGGTCAAATGGGGTCAGAGCCCATTTACGGTGTTAAGACCCCTGAAGTGCGCGCTCGCCGGCGCGATCCTCGCTGTACTCGTGGCACAGGCGCACGCGCAGGATGGCAACGAGCAACAATTGCTCGCGCTCGCAAGCGCCGGTGACACCGCCGAAGCGCTCGCGCTCGTCGGCAGTAACACCGACGTCACCCAGTCGCAGTCCGATGGCACCACCGCGCTGCACTGGGCGATCTACTACGATGACGCCGCGCTCGTCGACGCTTTGCTCGAACGCGGCGCCGAGGTCACGGCACGCAATGAATATGGCGCTACGCCGCTGTCGCAGGCCGCCATCATCGGCAACACTGCCGTTATCAAGCTGCTGCTCGACGCTGGCGCCGACGCGGATGAACGCGGTGCCGATGACCAGACCGCCCTGATGATCATCGCGCGCACGCCGAATGTTGCCGCAGCGAAGGTGCTCGTCGACGCGGGCGCCGACGTCAATGCAGCCGAAAAGTGGCGCGGCCAGACCGCGCTGATGTGGGCCGCCGCGCAACAGCAGCCCGAGATGACCGAATTCCTGATCGAACACGGGGCCGCCGTCGACGCCCAGTCGCTGCCAAACAACTGGGAACGCCAGGTCACGGCCGAACCGCGCATGAAGATACTGCCGCCAGGTGGCATGACACCGCTGCTGTATGCGGCGCGGGAAGGTTGCACCGGCTGCGTCGCGGCATTGATCGAAGCCGGCGCAAACCTGAACAAGGCCGATCCCGAAGGCGTCACGCCACTCGTCATGGCCGGCCTCAATGCGCGCTGGGATTCGATGAAGCTGCTGCTCGAAGCCGGCGCCAATCCGGACAAATGGGACATCTACGGCCGTAACCCGCTGTACATGGTTGTTGACTACAGCACGCTACCGCATGGTGGCCGTGCTGATCGTCTGTCCAGCGACCTCGCGACACCGCTCGAAATCGCCGAGCTCATCATCGCGAAAGGCGGCAACGTCAACCTGCAACTGAAACTGTTCCCGCCGTATCGCGCGCTCGGTCCCGACCGCGGCGCCGATGGCCTGCTGCGCACCGGCGTCACGCCGCTGTTCCGCGCCGCGCGCGGCGGCGACATTCCAATGATGCAGCTCCTGCTCAAACACAAGGCGCTGATCGAACTGCCAAGCGAAGAAGGGGTTACGCCGCTGATCGTCGCCGCGGGCTTCCGCCAGAGTGCCATCGACACACGCGGTCGCTTCCGCGACGAAAAGCAGGCGCTCGAAGCAACGCGCCTGCTGCTCGACGCCGGCGCTGATCCGAATACCACCGAAAACAACGGCCAGACCGCCATCTTCGGCGCCGCCACGCAGGGCTGGAACAGCGTCGTGCAACTGCTCGCCGAACGCGGCGCGGATCTGGAGCACGCGGACGTCAACGGCAACAAGCCAGCCGATGCCGCGATGGGCCGCGCCGGGCTCTTCGGCCGCGGCTCAGGTGGCGACCAGCATGTCGAGACCGCCGCGCTCATCGAAAAGCTGATCGCCGAGAAGTAAAAATAGCAGGGGACAGCCCCCTAACTGCTCGCCACTATCAGGGGACAGACCGCCACGTGCTTAACACCCGCGCCGTCAGGGGTCTGTCCCCTAATTTTTTCGGCAGCCTTTTCTGTTCAGTACTATATTGAGCGCCTCTGACCGGAGGCCCCGATGCAACTCATTCCCTTCAAGAAAATCCGCAAGCTCGCCGAAGACCGCAAGGGCGGCTCCGACGCGCTCGATGCACTGCTCGCCCAGTCGTACCACCGCATGCTGACACCGAAGCAGCTCGGCAAGCTCGGCGACGACCGCTACCTGGCGATGATGACGCGCTGCGTCTTCAACTCGGGTTTCAACTGGAAGGTCGTGGAGCACATGTGGAAAGGTTTCGAAGAAGCCTTTCATGGCTTCAATCCGAAAGGCCTCGCGCACCTCGCGCCCGAGAAGTGGGACGCCTATGTCGAGGACAGGCGCATCGTGCGCCATGCGAAGAAGATTCGCTCGGTACTCGATAACGCACACTTCGTGTGGAACACCGCGGAGGAACACGGCTCCTTCGGCAAGCATTTTGCTGGCTGGCCGGCGAATGACCAGATTGGCCTGATGCACTGGTTGAAGAAGGAGGGCGGACGGCTTGGCGGCAGCACGGCGATGTACTTCATTCGCTCGATCGGCCGGGATGGGTTCATCCTGAGTCTCGACGTGGTGACAAGGCTGCGTGCATCCGGTGTCGAAATCGCGGAACACCCGACGAGCAAGCGCGACCTGAACCTTGCACAGGACGCCTTCAACCGCTGGCACGACGAAACCGGCCTGTCGTATACCGAGTTGTCGCGCACGCTCGGCATGTCGGTAGGAGCCAA
This sequence comes from Pseudomonadota bacterium, assembly GCA_041178065.1. Classification (GTDB taxonomy): domain Bacteria; phylum Pseudomonadota; class Gammaproteobacteria; order Pseudomonadales; family Pseudohongiellaceae; genus CAILUG01. Next base: position 25,691 of record JBEGWB010000107.1, read on the forward strand.
CTATGGGGCCGCCGCAGTCGGCGATGACGAGTCGACCACGAAGCCAGGTTCACCTGAACCCCGTGCCACGAAGCGACCTGCAGCCAAACTGAACGCGACGAAACCCAGGACCAGACCCTAGCTGCCCGAGCGCTCCTTGCGCGGCGCGACTGGCGCAGCACCGCCAGAAACACAGTCATCGTGTTGCTTGCCGCGGCAATGCAGCTGGTTTAAGTTGCTGGCACCTGTCGTGGAGATAAACATGCGCAAGAGTTGGCACTTCGCCGGAAGCCTGTTAGTGGTTTTGTTAAGCGCCTCATGTTCGCGTGAGGCCCCGCAAACAGGCGGCATGTCGACCTCCGCCGTTCCGCCGAACGCCGCGCCGGACATGCTGCTGATCAACGGGAAAATACTGACGGTGGATCCAGCCTTCTCGATCGCGGAAGCGCTCGCGATAAACGACGGACGCATCGTCGCGGTCGGCAGCTCGGCCGATATTTCCGCGCTCGCCGCCGCCGACACGCTGATCACGGATCTCGCCGGCCGCACGGTCGTGCCCGGCCTCATCGACAACCACAACCATTTCGTGCGCGCTACCCAGCAATGGTATCGGCAGGTCCGCTGGGACGAGCTGAATTCGCGCACCGCCGCGCTCGACCTCCTGAAAGCGCGTGCGGCGACCCTGCCCGCGGGCGAATGGGTGGTCGTGCTGGGCGGCTGGATTCCCGAACAGTTCGCCGACGATCCGAGTCCCTTCACGCGCGCCGAACTCGATGCCGTGTTGCCCGACAATCCGCTTTACATCCAGCAAGGCTATGGCCGTGGCTACGCCAACTCGCTGGCGCTCGAACAGACGGGAGTCGTCGCCGGTGCGGAACTTGCCACTGGCGTTGAACTCGTCGATGGCGAACCCACTGGCGTGCTGAACGGCGCTGCCGCCTTCCTCAGCGTCGCCGACCGGATCACGCCGACACCGGAGGCCACCTGGGACGACAGCATCCAGCTCACGGTTGCCGACTATCTCGCGCAAGGCATGACCACGCTGCTCGACATCGGCGGCAACACCGTTACGCCGCGGCATTACGAGGTGCTACGTCGTGCCGCCGCGAATGGCGCTCTCGCCATGCGTGTGTTCTACACGCTGAACGGCACCAATGGCGTCGGCCCCGGCGCCGACGCTATCGTCGAGTCGCTCAAAGGGACACCCGCGCGCAGCGGAGACGATTTCTTCGGTCAGTTCACCTACGGCGAAATGACCTTCGAGGAAATGCGCGACCAGAACTGGCCGGCGACGAACGACGACACCACCGCGTACGCCGGCATCCTCGCCACCGCCGCCGCGCGCGGCTGGCAGATCCATGAACACTCGACCGACGACGACAAGATGCAGGTGACACTCGACCTCATGGCCGAGGTCAATGCCGCAACGCCGATCGCGCCGCTGCGCTGGACGCTCGCGCATGCCGAGCAGGCCTCCGACGCGACAATCGCGCGCGCGCAGGAACTCGGCGTCGTGTTCGCCTTGCACAGCTCCGGCGGACTTGGCGCGGTTGCCGCCGCCGCGAACGGCGCCGATGTCAGCCGCGTGCCGCCGATCCGGCAGATCGAGGAAGCCGGCGTGCTGTGGGGCCTCGGCTCCGATGGCACCGTCGTGTCAGGCTTCCACCCTTTCCACAACATCGGCTGGGCTGTCAGTGGCCTCGCGCGCAACGGCCAGCAGTTGCTGCAGGCGACCGTGAGCCGCGAAGCCGCGCTACGCGCGCACACGCTCAGCAATGCCTGGTTGCTGTTCAAGGACGATGTGCTCGGCAGCCTCGAAGTCGGCAAGTACGCAGACCTCGTCGTGCTCGATCGCGACTACATGACGATTCCGGCCGAGGAAATCGCCAGCATCAAGCCCATCATGACGATGGTCAATGGTGAGATTGCCTACACGGCCCCGTAAAATGCGCGTTCACCATTCCCGCGGCTCACTCGGCTTGCACGCCGTAAAGGCGGGCGCCGGAATCCAGCCTTCATCAGCATTGAGGCCAGCATGAATCCTTGTCCCTGCGGTTCCACGAAGGCTTTCGCCACCTGCTGCGAACCCTTTCTCAGCTTCAAGCAAAATCCCAAAGCGGTGCGCCAGCTCGTCCGCGCCCGTTACTGCGCCTATGCGCTTGGCGCCGGTACTTACCGCGACTTCCTCATTGGCACCTGGCATCCCGCGGCGCGCAACCGGATCCAGCTGGCCGACCTGACCAATGACGCCATGATCCAGTGGAAGGGCCTCGAGATTGTCGCTGCGCAGCAACAGGCTGACAAAGGCGGCGTGGAGTTCAAGGCGCGCTACGGTAGCGAAGCGGGCCCGGACAAGATCCATCACGAGCGCGCGCTGTTCGTCCGTGTCAAAGGCGTGTGGTACTACGTCGAAGGAGCGGTGAAGACCGAAGACGTGCCGCAACCACAGGGCTGAGCGTGAGCGAGCTGTTTCCGCACAAGAAGGCCGCCAGCGGTGTCGAACCTGCGACGCCATCGGCGGAACTGGTGGAGCTCGCCACGGCACTGCCGACGCATCTGCGGCTCGGCACCTCGTCATGGAGTTTTCCCGGCTGGAAGGGCCTGGTCTGGGACGGTGACTACGCCGAAGCAAAACTCGCGCGCTCCGGCCTTAGTGCCTACGCACAGCATCCGCTGTTTCGCACGGTCAGCCTCGACCGCAGCTTCTACAAGCCGCAGACCGTCGGCCAGTTCATCGAACTCGCGGCGCAGGTTGGCGACGACTTTCGTTTTGTCGTCAAGGCGCCGAGCGTCATCACCGACGCGATGATCCGCAACGATGAAGGGCAGGGCATGAAGTTGAATCCCAACTTCCTCGACGCCACGCAAGTGGAGCGCCTGCTCATCGAGCCCGCGCTGCAGGGCCTCGGGCACAAGCTCGGCGCGCTGGTGTTCCAGATCAGTCCGTTGCCCAATTTATACCTGGCGCAGGTTCCCGCAATGATCGAGCGCCTGCATACCCTGCTCAAAGCGATTCCCGCGCTGCAGGCCGCGGCGCCCGACGGCATCGTCGCCGTGGAAGTACGCGATCGGCAATGGCTGACACCGGGCTTCGTCGACGCCCTGCGCGATACCGGCGCGACCTACTGCCTCGGCCTGCACGGCAAGATGCCGCCGATATCCGAGCAACTGTGGGTCCTGCGCGCGCTGTGGCCCGGCCCTTTCGTATGCCGCTGGAACATGAACCTGCTCCATGGCGCCTATGGCTTCGAGGAAGCCGGGCGGCAATACGAGCCCTTCGACAAGATGGTGGATCCGGATCCGGCGACACGCGCCGCGCTCGTGCGCGTCATCAAGGGCACCGCGAGCGCCGGACACAATGTGTTCGTCACGGTGAACAATAATGCGGAAGGCAGTGCGCCGCTGTCGATCATCGAGCTGGCCCGGGCGCTCAGCACCACTGGCGCCTGAGCCAGGGCTGGCGATAGCCGACTTGCCGTAACGCTCAGGTACCGCGCGGCTTCGCGCGATGCGTCGCTGTTGCATTCCACGGATCGTCCGGCCACGGATGCCGCGGGTAACGTCCCTTCATTTCCTTCTTCACTTCCGGATAGGTGCGCTCCCAGAAGCTCTTCAGGTCCTGCGTGATCTGCAGTGGCTTGCCGCCGGGCGATAGCAGGTGCAGCGTCAGTGGAATGCGGTTGCCCGCGATGCGCGGCGTTTCGCCGAGCCCAAACAGTTCCTGCAGTTTTACTGCGAGCACGGGTGGCGCGGCGTCGGCGTAGTGAATCGCGCGCTCGAGCCCTGAGGGCACCACGATGCGCACCGGCGCGTGCGTGTCGATGAGTTGCTGCGTGTTCCAGTCGATGCCGGCCTTCAGCGCCGCGCCAAGTTCTGCTTCGCTCAGTGCATCGAGTCGCGTCTTGCCGACGAAGGCGGGCTTCAGCCATTGCGTGCGCGTGGCCAGCAGCGCGGGGTCCGACATGTCCGGCAAGGTCAGTTCCGGCATCCACGTGCGCAAGCAGTTCACGCGCGTGCGCCATTGTTGCAGCGACTCGGTCCAAGGCAGGCTCGCTAGTCCGTAATTCGCCACCGCGTCGCACAAGGCTTGCGCAGCGAGTTCGGCGTCGGGTTTGCCGGCGGGCTTCGACGACAGCACGATCTGGTCGTAGCGCACTTCACGGCGCGCAAGCAGCGCGCGGCTCGCGTCGTCCCAGCGCACGATGTCCTGCTCGACGAAGCGTTCGGGAAAATCCGTGTGCAAGCGCGTTTCATCGACAGGTGCCGCGCGCAGCACGAGACTGTCCTTGCTCTCATGCCGCAGTTCACTGATGACGAGCCAGGGCTCGCCGAGCAGGCGGCTGTCGTCGGCGAGACGCGCGCTGCGGCCATTGCTCAGCTGGTAGCGATAGCGATCGTTCGGATGCTGGCGCGCCACGCGGTCGGGATACGCATGCAGCAACACATCGCCGAGTTCGCGCGCGCTGGTGGTGGCCGCGGGTGCCGTGTCGATGCGCAGCCGCTTGCGCCATTGCGTTGCTGCCTGTGTGATCGCGGATAGCGCAGAGCGAGATAGGCCAGCGGAATCCTGGCGTCGGCCGTCACGCTGCTGCATCAGAGCAGACCAGCGCGACTGCCAGTCGTCGCCGCGATAACCTACGAGCGGGTCGCGCGCTTCGACAAGCGCGGCGAGGTCGCAGGCGAGCGCCTGTTCATTGCTGTCGCTCGGCGCCAGCAACATTGCCGCGAGCCGCGGATGCGTCCCGAGCTTCAACATCCGATTGCCGAATGGCGTGATGTGTTGCTTTGCGTCCAGCGCGCCGAGACTGCGCAGCAGTTCCTGCGCGGCGGCAAAGGTGCCGGGCGGCGGCGCATCGACAAACCGCAAGTCGCTGCCGCCCCACGCGGCGAGTTCCAGCGCGAGCCCGGCAAGATCCACGGTGTGTATCTCCGGCGTGCGCGCCGCGTCGAGCCGCTGCGAGTTGGCCCACAGGCGATAACACCAGCCTTCGGCAACGCGGCCGGCGCGGCCGCAACGCTGGTCGGCCGAGGCCTGCGAGATGTACACCGTCTCGAGTCGCGAGAACCCGGAGTTCGGATCGAAGCGGGGTTCGCGCGCGAGGCCCGAGTCGATGACGACGCGCACGCCGGGCAGCGTCACCGAGGATTCGGCAAGGTTGGTCGCAAGGATGATGCGGCGTCGTCCATCGGCAGACGGCGCCAGCGCGGCGCTTTGCTTCTCGAGCGGCATATCGCCGTACAGCGCGATGATGTCGAGCGCCTCAAAGCCCGCGCTGCCCAGCGCCGCTTCGGTGTGGCCGATCTCGCGCTGTCCGGGCAGGAATACCAGGAGGTCACCGGCATGCTGCGCCCGCGCCTGCTCGATGCAGCGCCTGACGTGGAACTGCAGCGCTTCGTCGCGCTTCGCCGGGAAGTACTGTGTCGTGACAGGAAAGCTGCGGCCGGCACTGGTGATGCGCTGCGCGTCGAGAAAGCGCGTGAGCTTTTCACCATCGAGCGTTGCCGACATCACGACCAGGCGCAGGTCCTCGCGCAGGCCACTTTGTACATCGAGTGCCAGAGCCAGGCCGAGATCACCGGCGAGATGCCGCTCGTGGAATTCATCGAACAGGATCGCGCCGACGCCGTCGAGCAGTGGATCATCCTGGATCATGCGCGTCAGGATGCCTTCGGTGACAACTTCGATGCGTGTTGCGGCGCTGATCCTGTTTTCGAAACGGATGCGATAGCCCACTGTTGCGCCAACCGCTTCGCTGAGCTGCTTCGCCATGAACGTAGCCGCGGCACGCGCGGCCACGCGGCGGGGTTCGAGCATCAGGATTTTCTTGCCACTGCACCAGTGGGTGTGGAGCAGCGCGAGCGGCACTTGCGTGGTCTTGCCCGCGCCGGGCGGCGCTTCGAGTACGAGGCGCGTGTGTGTCGCGAGGATCTGTATCAGCGCCGGTAATACTTCCGCTATCGGAAACGCGGCGCTTGTTCCTGAGGGTTGGCTCTTGCCCGGCTGGTCGCTCACAGGCTGGTGGCGGGATCCATGCCGAGCATGAGATTGAGGTTCTGCACCGCGGCGCCTGATGCGCCCTTGCCGAGGTTGTCGTACACGGCGAGCAACAGCGCCTGCGCCTTGCTGTCGTTGGCGAACACATGCAGGCGCAGGCGATTGGTGCCATTGAGGCTTTCCGGGTCGAGGTCCGGCGTGCGCTCGAGCGTCGTCAGCGGGGCCACATCGACGAAGCCCTGCGCGATGCCGGCGTAGTGATCGGCAAGCGCGGCGTGCAGGTCCTTGCCCGTCGGTATACGCGATAGCGTCGACAGTTGCAGCGGCACCGCGGTCAGCATGCCCTGCGCAAAATTACCAACGGCCGGCATGAACAGTGGTTGCGCGCCGAGACCCGAGTAGCGCTGCATCTCGGGCAGGTGTTTGTGCCCGAAGCCAAGACCGTAGGGCATGAACTTTGGCGCCGCGGCGCCTTTCGTTTCGTACTCGGCGATCATCGCCTTGCCGCCGCCGGAGTAGCCCGAGACGCCACTCACCGTTACCGGGGAGGCGGCAGGCAACAGGCCCGCGGCAATCAGCGGGCGTAAGACGGCGATGACACCCTGCGGCCAGCAACCGGGGTTCGATACACGCGTGGCGGCGGCGATCGCTGCACTGTGCGCGCGCTCGATCTCGGCGAAGCCGTAGGTCCAGCCGTCGGCCACGCGATAGGCCGACGACGCATCGATGATACGCGTCGCGGAGTTGCTGACGAGCGCCACGCTTTCTTTCGCGGCTTCGTCGGGCAGGCACAGGATCGCGATGTCGGCGGCATTGAGGAATTCCGCGCGCGCGGCGGGATCCTTGCGCCGCGCCTCGGGGATCGACAGCAGCGTCAGGTCCTTGCGCGCGCTCAGCCGTTCCCGGATTTGCAAGCCGGTCGTGCCGGCTTCGCCATCGATGAAAATCGTTGCGGTCATGCGTGCTCCTGGAGCTGTACTACTGCGCAGGAAGCCCGCATCGAGGGGGATTTTCCTGAGGAGATTTGGTGATTGATGGCGCTATTATAGGCGCAACCCTCCTCACGGTTCACTGCCATGACCACGACAACCCTGACCTGCGCCGTCTGCCACACCGCCAACCGCGTACCGCAGGAGCGCCTTTCCGATCACCCGAAATGCGGCAAGTGCAAGGCGCAGATACTGCAGGGGCACCCGCTGGAACTGGCCGCCGCCAATGTCAACGCGGTGCTGAACGGCAACTCGGTGCCGGTGCTCGTCGACTGCTGGGCGCCGTGGTGCGGACCCTGCCGCGGTTTTGCGCCCGTGTTCGAACAGGCGGCGCAGCAGCTCGAACCCCGTTTGCGCTTTGCCAAATTGAACACCGAGGCCGAACAGCAAATCGCCGGCGCCTGGGGCATTCAGTCGATTCCAACACTGATCCTGTTCCGCGACGGCCAGGAACAGGAGCGTATCTCCGGCGCGCTGCCGCTGGGGCAACTGAAGCAGTGGCTCCTGCAGCAGGGCGTGTGATTTCTTTCGCAGCCGCGCTGTTGCAGTAGCTTCGCGCGCGGGATGACGGTTGCAGCACGAGCAGCCAGCTCCTAAGCTGCGCGGCCATGCCTGCTCTCATCACCCTCGCCGACATCGCCGCGGTAAAAGAAACCTGGAACGTCGAGTGCAAACTCGCGCAGGGCCGCGATGGCCACGGCGCCTTGCCCGAAGACATCTGGGAAACCTATTCGGCTTTTGCGAACACGCAAGGCGGCGACATCTTCCTCGGCCTGCGCGAACTCGGCCCCGGTCGCTACGAACTCGCCGGCATCCGCGATCCCGAGCGCGTCATCGACGAACTGATGGCCGGCCTCAACAACCCCAACGTCGTCAGCGCCAACCTGCTGTGCATCGACAGCATCGCGATCCTGCACATCGACGAGAAGGCGATCATCCATATCCGTGTGCCGAAAGCCTCGATCTACCTGCGGCCGGTACACGTGGGCCGCGATCCGCTGAACGGGAGTTTCGTACGGACTGGCTCTTCCGACATCAAGCTCTTCCCGGAGCGGGTCAGACGCATGCAGGCGCGGGTCAGGGCGGAAATGCTGGCGAAGGCCTGATTTTTGCTTGAGGCCTATGGGCTTCAAAATAAAGTGGAAAAATTTTCGAAGTCTACTAAGTTGAGGGCATGTTCCTCACTTCGACGGTAGAGCTTCGTGAATACCCACATCCAGACAGAAGCGACAAGCCCCTATTTCGGCGCGCGCGCGGCGGGAGTCACCTTGCTCTCCGTTCTCGTGGCATACATCCTAGCTGATGTTCTTTTAGTGAGTGTTCTGGATCAACTCCGAGAACAAGGCGGACTCTTTTCTTTACAAAAATTCACAGCAAACGAGCTCGCCGCAGTGAGAGTAATGGTGCTCAGCGTATTAAATCCGGCCTTGGCCATGACCGTTTCAGTCGTCGTGATTAAGTCATACCTCCCAGGTGAAACGATTGGATCGCGTCTAAATCGGTTCGGGTTTAAAGGACAGCCTACAACGAAATTGTTAATAGCATCATTTATGGGCGGAGTTGTTTACGTACTACTGTTTTCTAAAGGCCTAATGTAC